>CAMOTC010000019.1 GCA_946625545.1 uncultured Clostridia bacterium
GTTGGCTTCGCGCGAGGTGATGGAGCTTTGAATGGCGTTAAAGAGCTCGAGGCACTGCCCGCGATACTCCGTGACGTGGATCGCGTCGTCGAGATTGGTGTGACCCTCTCCCGTGATCATCTTGCCCACGATCTGGGAGTCGGAGGGAATGGACGCTCCCTTGGGGGGCTTTGCGAGAGCCTCCTCGGCGCGTTTCAGCATCCCGTCCGCCTGGATAAAGACGTTATCCTTCGTCGTGGAGTGCAGAGCGGCATAGAAGTCGTTGATCAGGAGCTTCCTGCGCTCGTTCTTCACGAGGATCTGCAGTTTGGCGAGCTCCTCCACGATGCTCAGATGGCTCTCGGGACACGCCTCTTTCAGAGCGAGGACACGGTCGCGCAGCTCTTGGTACTTGGCAAAGAGCGCTGTTACGTCCTCATCCCTCGCCTCGGTGCCCTTCCCCTTGATGGAGTTGAGATACGCCGCGTTTTTCTCGATGGATCCCACGACGGAATCGATGCTCTTCAGATACCATTCGTTATTGTACTTCTTAGCCATTTTGTTCTGTTCTCCTTCTAATAAAATTCTTTTGATAGTTCTGTCCCCCTTGAACGAGATCGCGGAGTAGGGATTTTCCGTGAGGTCGATCAGGAAGGTAAATATGCTTTTGAGAGCCTTGAGATCGGAGCGACCGTCGATCCCCCTGCCGAGATAAAACCTGAGGAGAGGCATACAGCGCTCCTCTCCGATCTTCTCTGAGAGATCGTCGTAGTATGCGGCAAGGCGACCGTCCATAAAGGCGGATAAGCGATCATCTACCGATCCGCCGCAACGCTTATAATAGTCCACTGTCTTTTCGAGTAAATTCCAGTCCATCTTTCAGTCATTCTCCTTGTGTTCTGTGATATAGCATACCGAGTCGATCAAAGGCGGAATATTGCGTCGATTTATCGATCGAATAGTAACGATACAGCTTTTCCGTAAAGGTGCAGATCATCACGTCTTGATCGGAAAAGTCTGCGCCGCGGTTGCCCGCCTTCTTTACCTCCGAGATCACGACGGAGAGATTCTGCCGGATCTCGGATTCGTCCTTCAATATCGAAGACAGCGCTTTCTTATACGTCTTGACGGGATCCCCCTTACGCACGAAGGCGAACCACAGCACCTTGTCCTCTCTCAGGAAGCACTGCGCGAATTGATTGCTGCTCGTGATCTTGATAAAGGGAGCCTTGACGTCCGCATTGGGCTTGAGGAGATAGACCGTCGCCTGCTTGTAGAGCTCGATGAGTTTCTTGGAGACGGTCCCCTTCTCCTCCGCCGAGAGCGAGCCGTCATTATCGATCGCAAATACACCGAGACGGGGCGCCGTGGCTTTCTCCTCGTCTGCGAGCCTCTTGAGGAGGACGGTGAGGTAGAAGGCGTCGGAAGTGACGTTCTTTTTGAGCGGGCTGTCCAGCGCCGCTATATTGGACTCTGCGAGCGTCACGAAAGCGCCGTCGCCCGCGGGAGCGCATTTCCTCGCGAGATCAAAGCACAATTTCGCAAAGGATCGTCCTGTCTCCACGTGCACCGATTCCACGTAGCCGAGGCTGTAGAAATACCCGAGATTCAGGAGAGCGTAGGGATCGAGGGCGTACGCCGCCTTTCTGCAATAGTCTATCGCGGCACGGAGAGCGTCGCGGCCTCCCCCTTCGCAGAGATACTTTGCAAAAAGCTCCTGCGAGATGGAGAAAGAGGCGTCCTGCACCGCGGGTGCGTGATCTCTGTTTTCCGCCTTTTGGCTGAGCTCGAGGAAGAGATTCGTCTTGCAGTTCGGGCACCACACCGACCCATCGAAAAAGGTCAAGGGGCGGATCGCTGCGCCGCAGACGTGACATTTGAATAGAAGTGCGTCGTTTTTCTTTTTCATAGTTTTCTCCCGATATTATACGCTGTGTATCGTGAAGTATTTGGCTGTGGAGTCTGCCTCCAGATAATTTGCCGTCTGGGACAAGCGGGCGATCACGTAGTAGTCGCCTGCCGCAGTGGGCGGAGTCATCGTCGGCGCGGCGGCGGAGCCTGCCTCACCGTAGAGATAGGTGACGGTCGTGTCGAGAGGCTCCTCGATCGTACTCGTGACATTGGGCGTCAGAGTACCCCCTTCGTCGATATCCGAGATCGTGACGATCACAGCGCCGCGAGACGCCTTCTTGACGGTCAACGTGCCCTTTTGGAAGGTGATATTGTAGTTACCGTTCGTCAAGCCCGAGACAGTCACGTCGTAACTGCCCACCCTGCCGTTCACGCTGTCGCCGGCGATATAGCCGCAGCTATATACCGCCGTCCCCATAAGGGTGTCACCCGAGAGGAGACCGGACGTATCCACCTGGAAGGAGGGGACTTCGCCGAAAGCGATCTCGAGATCCTTCACCTTGACCTCGACAGCCTTGGGGGTGATATGCCAGGTATGCGAGACGTTGGTGCCGCCCTCGATCGTGTAGTTATCCCCATAGAGCGCGGGTACGTTGAATCCCGTCGCCGTGCGGCTGTACTCCCCTGCGCTCTTGCGCTGGATACTATTATCATAACGGACGGTTACGTATTCATCGAGGTCATAGATCGTATTCACGATGGTCGCCGAGGGCAGATGGGTATTGCCGTCGTACTCGTAACTGCTCGCATTCCAGGAGAGCACCACCGGCAAGGGTGATACCGTCAGCGTGCCTTTTACAAACGTGACGGAATAATTGGGATTGGAAGGCTTCTTTGCCGAATTAACGGTGATATCGTAGGTGCCTACCTTTCTATTGTTCCAGCTCGAAGTATCGTAACTGTTGAGATAACCGACCTCACCGCTCAAACTGTCTCCCGCGATGAGCGCGGAAGTATCGAGGGAAAAAGCGGGCTTTGCGTCGCCGTAGGTGATATTCACATCGTTGACCTTGACGGTGATTTCTCTCGCCGTAATGCTCCAAGTGTTCGTGAGTCCCGTACCGTCCGTCAAGGTGTAGTTTCCTGCCTGCGCTCCCGTCATGCCCGTCACGGAGCGGCTGTAGGAGCCGACGTTCGTCTCTATAAGATCGGTATTGTAGCTAAACTCGACGGTATCATTCGCGTACGCCTTATTGGAAAGGGTAGCGACGGGGAGATGTCCCTCTCTGTCGTAGACGACGGTAGTGAGGTTCCAGCTGAGCGCGACCTTTCTGACCGTGACGGTCAAGGTGCCTTTTACAAAATCGATCGTGTAGTTCGCATTCTCTACCCCCGAGACCGTGACGTCGTACGTCCCGACTCCTCTCGAAGCGGCGTTCGTCACGTCGTATTCGGTACTGTAGAGGTAGCTCCCTGTCAAGACGTCACCCGAGATCAGCTCATGGGTGTCGAGGGTGAAAGCGGGCTTTGCCGCGCCGTACACGATGCTCTCGTCGTTCACCTTGACGGTGGCGGACTTCGGCGTGATGGTATAAGGATCGCTCACGGGCGACGTCACGGTATAATTGGAGTTTCCGAGCGTCGCGCGGAAGGTAAAGCTGCCGACGTTCACGTTACTGCCGCTATAGAGTGCCGTCGTGACCTGACAGCTGTCCCCGCTATAGAGACCCACCGCCGTGGCGGAAGCGCTCTTTGCCGTCTTATCATAGACGAGATAGGCGGGAGTCAGGACCTCCCAGGAGAGGGTGATCTCGTGCGGGGTGATGGTATAGACTTTACTCGTCTTGCCCGTCGCACCGGTCAGGGTATAGTTATCCTTCGCCGTGCCGATGATGGTATCTGCGATAAAGGTAAAGTTGCCGACGTTGACGTTGTCGCCGCTACCGAGAGATGCAGTCACCGAGACGTCGTCCGCTCCCACGCGGTTCACGACGCCGGGTGTGGGGACCTTTTCGGTGCGCGAGTATTCGAGATCGATATTGTTCCACTCGATCACGAGGGCTTTTTTCAAGATCTTGTAGTGCCGATCCGCCGTCGTCGCGAGATAGTTCTTCGTCTCCCCCGCGGTGGCGCGGATCACGTACTCGCCCGCGAGGGTGCGGACGACACTGCTGTAGAAAGCTTCGTCCTCGTTCTCCGCGCGGTAGAGATAGGTCACCGTTCCGTTCTCCTCGTTCCCGAAATAGGTGGGAGTGGGGGCGGCGTCGCCGTAGGTACGGTCGGGATAGTTCACGCTGAAGGTGGGACGCAGGATCTTATTGATCGTGAAAGCGCTCCTGTGTTCCCCTGCCGCGAGCTTATAGTTCGGGTTCGTCACCCCGAGGATCAGGACCTCGTAGTTGCCCGCATCGGTGCCCGTTCCATCGTAGGTAAAGGCGCATTGATCGCTTCCGCAGAGATCCTGCGCTACGGCGATGGGGTGCTGCGCCGCTTTATTGTAGTCGAGAGAGAGATTTCCCCAGACGTAGGAGATGACTTTGGGTTCGATGTGCATCGAGTATGCCACCGTCCCCTCGTCCCCCGTGCCGAAGGTGTAGTTACTGCCCGTGCGGATGGTCACCGAGAGATCGTGATCGCCGCTATTGACGCGCGAATTGCCGCTATAGACGAGATCAGCGAGTGCGATCTCGCCCTCCCCCGAAATAAATCCCGCCAGCGCGGAGACCTCCGTGACGTGCGCATTGGCATCGTAGGTGAAGGAGTTTGTCGTCCAAGAGGCGACCGTGACCGTCTTTTTCTCGATCACGTAGCTCTTGTAGTCTCCCGTCTTGATCTCGTAGTTTTCGGTATTGATCTCGACGCCGTTATCCTCGCCCGCGATCTCCCTCGCGCTCGCAAACACGCTGTAACTGCCCGCGTTTATATTCCCTTCCGAGACCTCGAGAGGCTCGGTCACGTTAAAGACCGTCGTGGTCGCGTAGGGCGACTGCTTCTTGCCGTCATAGACGTAATGGAAGGTCTCATCCTGCGAAACCGAGCTCCACGCCGTCAGATGCCAATCTACCGTGATGGCTTTCTTCTTGACGGTGAAACTCCTGACGCAGGAATTGTCTCCGCTCGAGAGGAAGGTGTACTTCTTTGCCGAATCGGCGTCCATCGACGCTGTGACGGTGTAGCTCCCCGCGTTCTTGACGGAGGGTATGCTTTGGCTGAAGTCCACCACGTCTCCCTCGACGGTGGTGCAATCGTCGGTCAAAGCAAAGGAGATAGCTTGGTTATCGTTGTTAAACTCGATGGGCAAGGTCCACCTCAAAGTGAGCACCTTCTTATTCACCACGAAGGAATATTCCTGCATGACGCTCTTCGAGGTGAGGAGAGATGTCACGGCGGGGTCGTCGGGAGACGCCACCATCACGAGACGGTAGGTGTCGCTGTCATCGGGGGTCTTGCCCGCCATCGTATAGCTCCAGCTCCCGAGAGCGTTCTTCTCTACGATAAAGGGAGAGTCATTTTTTCTCTGCAAGCTGTACTTGACGGGGAAATGGCAGGAAGTAAGTACGGACAGATCGGCACTCTCGCCGTAGGTGATCGTGACCCTGTCTTGAGGGACGCTCACGATGGTCGGCGGGAGGATCGTCCATTCGGGTCTGAGATCGAAGGTATCCGCCTCCTGTCCGAGGACGTAGGCGCGGAAGTCGTCCGCACTCGAGAGCAGGTATGCCTCGCTCGCCTCGTAGCTCGAGCTCCAGCTCACGGAGAAGCCCTCCCTCTTCGGGAGCTTCGTATAGTAGTCGGCGAGTCCCGATGCCACCGAATAGCGCTCGCGCTCGTCAGCGGTCGGGATCCATTTCTCGTCGTTGCCGTGATAGCCCTCGCCCGTACCGATCGTGAAGCGATAGATCTCCTCGAGGGTCAGGTAGAAGTCATTCTCCTCCACGTCTCCTCTCGTCAGGATCATGCGGTTATTATTTTCAAAGCAATACTTCAAGTCTCCCTGATCGCGGACGTTGGTGCGCTCGAAGAGCTGACGCTTGGAGGGATCCATCCTCTCCTTGAGGTCATTCAAGGTCACCCCCTTGCCGTCCGACTTATAGATCGTGGGGACGTATCCCACCGTCCTGCTCGTGAATGCGTCGGTGCAGGAGACGTTATAGTAGCTCTCGCCCGCGGCGAGGTCGTCGGGGGTCACCATGTCAAAGAGCACTTTCGCGTTCGTCGCTTCGCCCGACCTATTCCAGCAGTCGTTATAGAGTCCGAGGCGGATGGTATCGAGAGCCTCCTTATGCACGCAAACGGAGAGCTCCTCGTGCATGGACTTGATCTCCCCTGTGGAGAGGAATCTCATATCCTTGCCCTCGACAAGGATCTTGGTGACAGAGTCGTCGATAAAGGAGCAGTCGATCGCGACGACAGGCTTATCGTCGAAAGTCTCGGGGATCACGATCACGTTGCCGTCCTTAAAGGAGCCGACGACCTCGTACTCCCCTTTCTCATTCAGCGAATAGACCAGCGTGCACTTCTCATCGCCGAACTTCACGTTCTGACCCATAAAGCCGGCGTTGAAATTCCACATAGAATAGCTCCCGATCATCGCGGTCAAGAGAGCGATCAAGACCACGCTCGCGACGCGATCTTTCAAGGAAAACTCCGACTTTTTATCGAGATGATATAGGAGGATCAAGAGGATGACCTTCGACATCTGCACGGCGAGGAAGATCAGGACGGCGCTCATCGCCATCACGCGATGCTTGTCATCCGAAAAGGGGATCATCGCGGTGATAAAGGTCAGCACGATGGAGAGTACGACGTACAGAATGCGGTGAGCGATCGTGTACCTCTGCTTGAGATTGATAAAGAAGACGTCGGCGAGAAATACCGCGTCGAGGACGGCGAGGAGCATGGGGGTGATAAAATATTTTACCCCTTTCGTCACGATCCCGAGGAAGGTCGTCACCACGATATCCATCGCGAGAGCGAGAGACAGAGCGATGATCAGACCGAGCTTTCGATTGCCGACGCGACGATGGGTCTCGGGAGTATAATCTACCGATTGCGAAGTGCCTTTTCCGTTATAGAAATCCAATTTCTTATTCATTTCACACCTCATCAAACCCATCGGGGGTGACCGACTTGCCCTTCAGGTAATTCTCACCTGCGACGATCGCCGCGAGCTTATCAAAGACGTGATAGACCCGCCCTACCTTAAAGACGATGACCGACTGATCCTCCACGCACCGCTTGGATGCGGAGGTCAATCTCTTTCTCAGGGGCAGAAGCCCCGCATACCTCTTGTACAGAGCCTCCTGCTTGCGGACCTGCCCCTCCTCTCCGACAGAGAGAGAAGCGCACAGCTCGCACAGCTCGTCAAGGCTCCCCTTCTCGCGATAGAAGGGACGAGAGCAGACCGAACAGCACGACCTGCCGCCCCCCTCGTCCTCGCGGAGACGCAGACGATGCTCGTTCACGTCAAAGAAGACGGAGGAGGTCGTGTACGGCTCGCCGTTCACGAGGACGTAGCTCTCGGGATAGACGCATTCCGCACAGCGCAACTTATTCTCGATCTCACCATCGGTGCCGAGCTCCTTGACCGCGAGACGTTGCTCTTCACACACGTAGCCCACGCAGGCGTCGCGCGCCGCGCAAGCGGGACATTCCACCCTGCGGAGATGCTTTGAAAAGACGCTCTCCTTGATCTCCGCTACCGCCGTTTCGTACTCCTCGCCCTCGAGGCGTCTCCCGTTTTTCATCAGGATCACCTCTCCTTTATCAAATGCGATCTCCACGGTCGCGATATGACCCGAAGCGGTCTTATAGTCGATGGTATTGGAGGATACGAGTTCCTCGCGATCTCTGCAAGCGGCGCAGGTCAAGGTCACCTTGTCAAAGAGGATCTTTGCGCGAAGCACGGGTTCTTTACGGCGGGTAAAGCGGTTGAAGTAGACGTTATACTCATTCGCCTTGACCTTCAGAAGGATGATGGTATTGACCGTGACCCTGAGGACGTCAACGGGAACGTCTCCCGCCCTCTTTTCGCCGCGCTGTTTCTCCGTGATCTTGTCGATCACCGCTTCGTTATCGTCGTTAAAGAGGAGATACTTCTCGAGATGTTCCCTGCCCGAAAGCATCGTGGTCAGGGTATTCACGATGGTATTGATCGTGGTCTTCTCGGGGGGAGTGCCCGCATTGGCGCCCGGCTGGATATGTTGCAGGACGTCCTCGAGCTTTTTCGCCTCCTGCTTGGTCAGGAATTTCAAAGAACCGTCGTTCAACGAGAAATACACCTTGCCGAGCACGGGCTGGGGCACGAGAGAGACGCCGAGGGCGAGGCGCAAGCTCGCCGCATAGATCAGCTGCGTCGTGACCCCTTTGTCCTCCGCGACCGTGACGCTCTTTTCGTCAAAGAAGGTGCCGACGAGGGCGCGGATATTCGCGTCGATCTCGGGATCCACGTTAAAGTCGGTGCGGATATCCTCGTAGTAGAGGATGGGATTTTTGCTGTAGAATGCCACGGGGAGCTTGTCGATCAGCGCCTGCCAGTGGTTGGCGGCACGGATCTGCTCGTCCGCCACGCCGTCTCCGCGCATCTCGCGGAACCAGGAGGCGCCGCTCTTATCGATGGAGAGCTCCTTGCTCTCTTTCACCGCGCCCTGCTTGCCCTGCGTATAGACGTACTTGATGCCTGCGGTCGTGTCGATATAGACGATGCTGTCGCCCTCGCTGTCAAACTCCGACCCTTTGTATTTCTCCGCCAGCTCTTTGATGGTGGGGAAGATAGAGAGGTCTGCTTCCGTGGTAATGCTGTGTCTAATGATCTTATAATCGTCCATAGCTCTCACCCTCCGTTAATTGAACCTGAGGATTTCCTTGATCGCGAGGGTATTATCCATCTCGCGGAGGAAATTATTGGCAAAGGAGCGATCGTGCTCGTATCTGCCGAGGATAAATGTCTCAAAGGTCTTTGCCTTGACCTGTTTCAGCTCCTCGCCGCAGATGGGGCAACGGCCGCCGTCGTAGTCGCGTCCGAAATTGATGGTATAGGGCTGCATATTGCAGCGGAAATGTCCCGAGCCCTTATACAGGCGGCAGGTCGCACAGCTATTGGATACCGAGCGATCCTCGGGGCGATCTCCGTTATCGATACGGCAGGCGCACTTTTCAAAGCGAGGACAGTTCGCGCAGATCACCCTCGCCTCTTCCTCCGTCGTGATCTTATCCACCGCCTTTCTGAGAGCGCAGGAGGGATCGACGTAAGGACAGTTCTTAAAGGCGCAGAACTTGGAGCATCCGACGAGGATATTGCCGTCGTTATCCTCTCTGCGCAGCATATTATTGCGCTTATAGGACATACAGACGTAGTTGTATCCCTTGTCCTTTGCCCTCTTGATGCGATGGAACTTGCGGCAGACGAACTCGTTGATCACGATGGGCTCGCGGATGGGCGCGCGCTGGCAGGTGCAGCGCAGGGGATCTCTCTCGGGGATCCTGTATCTGTGCGCGGGATCTCTCCTGCACACGTACAGCTCCTCTCTGACGCCCGCCGCGTCCACGACGATACGGGGATCCATCTTGATACCTTCGACCCCCTTCGCTTTGCAATCCTCGCACTCGGGGAGACTCTCCTCGTAGTCGCTCTCGTAGATCAGGCTGAGATCGTTACAGGCAGAACAGCGCAGCACCTTCATATTGTCGCTGTTACAGCCCGAGAGGATGGTCGCGTCACCCTCGGTATCGCTGAGGATGCCGATGGCGGCAAAGTAGCCGAGGCAGTAGCCTTCCAGCCTGCTCATCGTCGCGAAGGAATGGATCTCGACGCTATCCTCCACCTGCCCGAGTCTGCTGACGCGGCCGATGCGCTGATCGACGGTCAGAGGATCGACGGGGATCTCGAAATTGATCACCACGCTACCGCTCTGGAGATCCTGACCCTCGGTATATGCCTGATCCTCGGCAAAAAGGATGGCGTTATTATCTTTTTCATACTGATCGATGATCTCGCCGATATTGTCCGACGTGCCCTCGAGGATATACTTGCAGTAATCGGGACGCGCCGTGCGGAGATAGGCGATGACCTTCTTCCAAGTGGAGAGGCTGTCGTCAAGGTCGGAGTTTTCCTCCTTCTTGTAGTCAAAGAAGAGGATCACGCGGCGATTTTTTCTCCCGCGGATATCGTCGAGGAGCTCTACGAGACGCTCGCACTTCGCGCGGAACAGAGCCTCCGACTCGTCCTCTATGCTACAGGGGACCTGACGGACGCGCAGGAAGTCGCTGCGCTTCTCGCGCCCTTCGGCGAGCGCCCTCTCTCCGATGATCTCAAAGACCTTGGAGTAGAAAGCGGCAAATCCGCCCGCGCCCGCGCCGCCGTTGCGGAGGAAGTGGGGATTCTCTGCAAAGAACGCCTTTTCGTACTCGTCTCGGGAAAAGATCTCCGAGATCGCTTCGGGGGTATAACCGGTGCCGTCCAAGGAAAAGGTGGGGACGCCCTTCTCCCCCGCGCCGCTGAACTCCACCCTTTCGTCGATGGGGAGAAAGAAGTAGCTGTACGCCTTACGGCTCACGGCGTACTTATTTCTGCGGCGCACCATGATGGAGCGCATGACGAAATTGGTATAGGATTGATTGACCGCGTCGAGAGCCTTTCTCCTGATATCGCGGTTCGCGGGCACGCTGAGGAAAGCGCGAGCACGCGACTTTTTCTGATATTCCTTGAGAGCGTCGTAGCCCGCGAGGTCGATCGCCTCGTACGGCACCTCCATTCTCGAGCCGTCGCTCTTATACACCGTCGCCTTGAAGGGAGCAAAGAACTTGTCTCTGATCTCGCTCTTGACGTCGCGCAATCCGATCAGGAAGTCGCACTCCGCCTTCTCCACGTATTCGGCGACCGTCGTAGCGCCGAGGCAGACTTCGTCGCGATAGTACTTCTTCTCCGTTTCGTACTCCTCCATTTCCTCCTGCTCGGGGGTGCCGTTCAGGCGCAGGCACTCGGGGGTGCCGCCCTTACAGCAGATAAAGTACCAGAGATTGAACATCTGCGCGAGGTTGCCCGAATGCGGCGTCGCGGTGAGGAGCAGGCAATAGGGCTTGTCACAGACCTTCTTTGTCTGCATCATCAGGGAGAGATAGTACATCGAGTTCGCGTCGTTCTTGGACACTTCGCAGAGGTTGTGCGCCTCGTCCACGACGATGAGATCAAAGAGGGTGGAGGAGATCATCTCCTTGCCCGACGCGGTAAAGGCGTCGTAGGTCATGATATATGCGCCCGCGGGTTTCTTGTAGCCGTCCTCGGTAACGGGAGCGCCCTTGAGTTCCTCCAAGCGCTTGATCCTGCGGAGCTTGCCTTTGCCGAAGCCGAACTCGCTCTCGAGCACCCACGTCCATTTGGAGAGGAGAGCCTCGTCGGGGACGATGATGAGGAGATTCTCGATGCGACCGCGCACCGCGAGCTCGCTGATGACGACGCACGCCTCGTAGGTCTTGCCGCTACCCACGCAGTCGGCGAGGAGACCAAAGCCTCTGAGATCGGAGAGAAAGAGCTCCGCCGCCCTTTTCTGATGGTCGCAGATCCTGTCAGCCGCCTCGGCGCCGTGCACGGACTCCTTATAGGGGATGCCGTACTCGCCGTCCTTCTTGGAGTAGAGCGAAGGATCGATCTTCAAATAGGCGAAGTCGTCGTAGAGACCGATGCTCTCGACGTGATTTACCTCGCGGATCTTCTCGCTGTCGATGGGTTGCGGCGCAGAGGAACTGTTTGTCTGCGTGCTCCTTTCGTACTTGGTCTTTTTGGTGGTTTTGATATTGTAATCTCTTAAAGCCATATCGTCACCCCTCAGTCATTGATGGACATCACGTCGGTGCCGTTGGGCTCGAGCGTGAGCTTTACCGCTTGGTAGAGTTTGTCGTATTCGGCATATCTGTTTTTGGATCTGTAATATTCCTCGCTGGCATTACGCACGACGGGAGTCACCCTCCCCTCGAAGTCCACCGCAAAGCCCTCGACGAAATAGACGCATTGCGCCATCCTCTCGCAATCTCCTTTGAAGTAAGGCGGGAAAGAATAGACCATCAAGTAGCACCCGATCCTCTTCAATGTCACCTCGCTCTTGCGCCCTTTCATAAAGCAGATGCCCGAGAAAGCGCTGCTCTTTGCGGCGGAGCCTTTCTTGAAGTCGCGCTCGGGGATATAATCGCGAAAGACGATGCTGTCGTTTTTGATATCAAAGTTTTTCGGCGTGGTGCACTTGTAGTACTCGTTAAAGAGGAGGACGCGCCCTTTGCGGAGCTTCGGCTTGCTGTACAGGGGATTTGCCGCCATATACTCCACCTTAAAGTCGGGCTTGCCCACGAGGTCGATCTCCATGCCCTTGGGCACGAAAGGATCAAAGGCGTACTTACTGCCCTCCTCGTTCTTGGAACCTCTGTAGGTGCCGTACGCCATCGTGGTCAGCAGTTTGAAGGTATATTTCCCTGCGCCGTAGAGCGCCGCACCGATGGGCACGGTATCCTTCGCCGCGCAGAGGATATCGTCGTAGCCCGTTGACTCGTTCTCGGGGCTGAAGTCCAAAAATGAGATCTCGGGAAACTCGTCTGCGAGTCTGCCCTTGATATACTTATCCAAGCCGTAGGTATCCGCGCCGCCTCCCGAAAAGATCACTGCGTCCACGTCGGAATTGTCCCCTTCCTCGATCTCCTTGCGGACGTACTTCCAGATTGAAGTGAAGACGCCGCAACAGCAAGCCTCAAACTCGTGCTGAAGGATCTTTACCGTCGTGATCATCTCGCGATAGACGGAAAAGACAAAGCCGCCGAGGCGATTATACGCCGCGCCGTTTGAAAAGATCCTCTTGCCCGACTTGATCCCTTCCTGCATACGAAATTGATCGTAAAACATCCCCTTCTCGACCTCCTGCCCTGCGGTATTGCCGAAGGACTTGATCGTCGAAGATCTCTCGAAGATATACTCTGCGAGAGCTAGGTCGATATTCTTGCCGCCGATCCTGGCGGGAGAGCTGTGTCCGTCCGCGCCGTACACCGAAATATTGGAGCGGTCGAAACACATCTTGACGACCGAGATCTCCTCCTCGCCGATATTGAAAAGCAGGACGTTCCTCTCCTTCGAGATCACACCGTACTCCTTCGCCGCGAGTCCCACGGCGCGGGGGGCGGAGATGATCACGAGGTCCGTCTTCATCGTCGCGGCGGCGGTCACGAAGGCGTTGAGCTCTTTGATATATTCCTTGGGTGCATTCGCGGGATAGACCACGGCGTAGCGGATCGCCACGTCCGAGCCAAAGCGGGCGCGGATCTCCTCCTCGACCTTGCCCACGCAATATTTCACAAAGAGAGCGCACACCTCTCTCGGCGTTTCGGCGGCGACGAAAGAACGGCCGTTCCTGACGGCGTCCGCGTAAGTCTCCGATGCCTTGGGCGGATAGTAGAAAGTCTTAAAGTAATGATCGGTGTATAAGTGATCCTTCGCGCGCGTAAAGAAAAGGTCGAGGAGCTCTTTCACTTTCACAAGATAGCAAAAGGAAGACTGCGCACGCTGAAGGATCTCCCTCTTGTCAAAGATCCAGTTCTCGGTCTCTTTGTCGTAGTATGCCATCGAAGGGATCCCCTCGCCCTGATCGAACATAAGCTTGCAGACGTAGTCCCCCTTCTCGTTCAGGAAGGAATATGCCGCCTTAGTCGTATCCGAGCCGAGATCAAATGAAACGCTGATGACTTTCTTGCCCATTGTATGTACCCCTATAGAGAATATACGCCGAAGGCGTGCTCTCCCGAATACGCCTCGAGAGAAAATGGTATAGCTTGCGTACCGCATTTACATTATTTTACCATTTTCGACAGTGCATTGTCAATATATTATTAACGAATCAACTCTCCGTTTTATATATAAAAGGCGCCGCTACAGCGACGCCCGAATGGTTAAAAAGTGTAAAGTGAATGTTTCGATCATTCCCCGTCGGGATCGGATTTCACCGCAGAGAGGATCTCCTCCTCCACGATCACCGTCTCTCCGTCCGAGATCACGGTGATCTCCTCGGCGATCACCTCTTTCTCCGCGATGGGATTGCCATCCTTATCGGTCAGATAGGGAGTGCCGTCCTCCGCAACCTCGACGCCCGCCGCGTTCGAGACCTTGTCAAAGAGATCGACGACCTCCTTGGAGGGACGCTCGGTGAAATGGCTGACGAGGAGCATCGTGGCGAGACCCACGATGAAGCCGGGGATGATCTCGTAGAGCTCGAGATTATAGATCACGCTGGTCATATCGTAGGACTCCATATTGAAGAAGATCATCCATAGGATATCCGTCACGAAGCCTGCGATGATACCCGCCGTCGCGCCTTTATAATTCACGCGACGATTGTACAGCGAGAGCAGGATGACGGGGCCGAACGCCGCGCCGAATGCGCCCCACGCCGCCGAGACGAGACCCATGATCGTGCTGAAGGCGGGAACGATCGGAGTGCCGTCCTTTCCGTTCGTACCCAGCATGGCGATCATAAACGCGAGGAGGGAGACCACAATGACGACGATCCTGCCCACCCACAGGACTTCCTTATCCGAAGCTTGCTTGCGGATCGATGTCTTATACACGTCCGAGGCAAAGGCGGAAGAGGAAGCGAGGAGCTGCGAGTCCGCCGTAGACATCGAAGCGGCGAGGATCGCCGTGATGATGAGACCACCGATAAAGAAGGGGAAGGAGCGTCTCGCGAGCTCGATAAAGATCAGCTTCTTATTGCCGCCGTCGATGAGCTCAGCACCGAGATACTTCCTGCCGACAAGGGCGACGACGGTCGCCATCACGAGGATCAGGATGGTCCAGGCAGAGCCGATCAAACGGGACTTCTTCATCTCCTTCTCCGACTTGATGGAGATATATCTGACGATGATATGCGGCATGCCGAAGTAGCCGAGACCCCAGCCGAGACCTGTCAGGATGGTCGCGGCACTGCTCCAGCCGTTATCACCCGGCGTAAACATATTGTAGAAGTTCGCAGGGAGGATATCCACCGTCGTCGGCACCTGCAATACGGCTGCCGCCACGATGGGGGTCAGCATCAGTGCGACGAGCATGATCATGCCTTGGAAGAAGTCCGTCCAGCAAACGGCGTTATATCCGCCGAGGAAGAGGTAGGCGATGATGATGACGGTACTGATGGTCATCGCGATGCGCTCGTCCATCCCGAAAAGGGTCTTGAAGAGTGCGCCGCAAGCGGAGATACTCGACGCGCCGTACACGCAGTACACGATCATGAAAATCACCGCGCACACGATCTGGAGCACCTTGCTCTTGCTCTTGAAACGATTGGTCAGATACTGAGGGATCGTGATGCTGTCATTCGCGAGGATGGAGTATCTCCTGAGCTTCGGAGCCACAAAGATCCAGGCGAGCACCGTGCCGATCGCGAGACCGATGGAGATCCATACCTGTCCGAGACCCGCCGCGTAGATCGCACCGGGGAGACCCATCAGCACCCATGCGCTCATATCCGACGCGCCCGCGCTGAGCGCGGAGACCAGTCCGTTCATCTTTCTTCCGCCGAGGAAGAAACCTTTTTCACCGGTCTCGCCCTTCCCCTTGATAAAGAAGAAGATACCGATACCGATCACCAGTAAAAAGTATAAGACGAATGCTAGCACTTCACCCACATTCACGTCCGCTATCATAAAGTTCATTTGTGCGTCCTCCCTTAATCCTTGTATAGTATCCTGCCGCAGCTCGGACATTCGACGAAGGGTTGCGAGGAGAGCTTGACGATAAGGTCACCCGCCACCTCCATAAAACAGCCTCCGCAGTTGTATCCGTTCAAGGGCACGATCACGGGCAGTTTCTTTATCTTTTTCAATCGTTTATACACCGTCAGGAACTCCTCCGAACACCCCTTCTCGAGCTCCTGCAATTTTTGTTGCAATTCAGTCGCCTGCGGCATAAACTTACTCTTTTCCGCCTCGTAGGCGTCGCGGCATTGGGTGAGCTTTTTCTTCGCTTCCTTGCCCGCTGTCATCGTCGCGGTATAGTTTTGATTGAGCTCGACGATCTTGGAGCTCATCTTGCTGATCTCGGAGGCGAGCACCTTGAGTCTCGCGATGAGTTTCTGCACGTTGCGGATAAAGAAATCCGCACCCATCGAGCTATCCACGTCGGGGACGGCGCTCTCCGCTTCTTTGAGCTCCTTCTCGATGGTCTCGTATTCGGCGATCAGAGCCTCCATCTGCGAGGTCATCTCCCCCGCGTCGCGGTTCTGCTTGAGCACCTGTTCCTGTGCGTTATTCAGCACGTTCTTATTGGCGGTGTATTCCTTCGCCGCTTGGCTCTGACGCAGTTCGTTTTCGAGACGCATCAAAGCGTTGTCAAGATTCTGGTATTCCAGCATTACGGACAATTCCATTCTATACTCCTTCCCTTACGACGCATCGTAAGGATTTGTATTCGTCTTTGAGATCGCGAGCTCCACGCCCTCGAATTTCTCAGCCATAAACCGATAGATCTCGCGAGTAAAAGCCCACTCGCTCGCGTAGTGGGTGGTCTCGACGAGCCTGACCGAGAGATCCTTTATCATCACGGCGTAATTATGCTTGACGTCAGCAGTCACGATGACCGCATCCCTCTCCTTTGCGCGGTAGATCATACTCTCGCCGATCCCCGCGCCGCAGGAAGCGATGACGCGCTTCACCTCTCCCCCGCCGATCGTGCGGATCACGCTGTCGCCGAGGAGAAACTTCACCTTTGCGGCAAACTCCGCGAAAGGAATGGGGGACGGGAGATCGAACTCGGTCGCGAAACCATCCTCGATCTTTTCGTACGTCGTCGCCCCGAGGAGACGGGCGAAAGCGTCGTTATTGCCGCCCTCCGCTCTGTCGTAATCGGTATGCAGCGCGATGGAGGCGAGCCCCTTCTCGATCAAGGACAAGAGGAGCATCCCCGTATAAGCGCCGTCCGTCACCTTTTTCTGCTCGCGAAAGATGATCGGGTGATGGGATACGATCATATCCGCGCCGATAGTCTCCGCCTCCCTGATGACCTCCGACGTGACGTCGAGGGCGATGAGCACCTTCTTGATCTCGCGATCGCCCCTGCCGACGAGCAGCCCCACGTTATCGTAGGAGCAGGCGTCCGCGTAGGGGAAATATTCGTCAAAGGTTTTCGCCATTTCCGCCGCCGTAAACATCGGTCAATTCCTCCTTTTCCTTTAGGAGCGCAGGGTCGCGCTTCAAAGCGAGCAATCTGTCTATCTTTTCGAGGCGCGCCCGTCTATAGGCGGGGAAAGCCTCTCCTTCCGTCCCGAAATACAAGGACCGCTCCTCCCACGGGAGGGAGAAAGTCGCCTCGATCACGAAATAGAAGTGGTCACCCTCTTTCACCGCGATATCGCGTGTGATGCGGGCGTTATGATCCTTTAAGTATCCTCTCACGAGCGCCGCGTCGCGGTGCGGCAAGAGGAGATAACGAGGAAAGACGCAAGGAGCGTTCTCGAGGATCTTTACGATCTCGCACCCCCCCATTCCCGCAATCACGATGACGTCCGCTTCTCCCTTGCGCAAGGGAGTCAGACCGTCACCCACGATACAGCGGATGGGTACGTTCTCCTCCTCAGCGAGCCTTCTCGCCTTTGCGAGACTGGGCGCGCTGATGTCGATGGCGATCGCTCCTTTCGCTCTCCCCGAGAGGAGAGCGGCGACGGGCAATTTGCCATGGTCGGTACCGACATCACAGAGCACCTCTCCCTCGTTCAGGAGAGAGAGGAGCGTCTGCATTCTTTCACCGAGGCGGGATCTCACTTGTCCACACAGCCGCGGAGCTTGTCTCTCCTCTTGGGATGACGGAGCTTTCTGAGCGCCTTCGCCTCGATCTGTCTGATACGCTCTCTCGTGACGCCGAACGCCTGTCCGACCTCCTCCAGAGTGCGCTGACGATTGTCGTCCAGTCCGTAGCGCATACGAATGACCTTCTCCTCGCGGGGAGTCAGGGTGGAGAGCACTTGGAAGAGCTGATCTCTGACCATGCTCTGCTCCGCTTTCTCCGCAGGTTGCGCCGCGGTGGTGTCCTCGATGAAGTCACCGAGATGGCTGTCCTCCTCCTCACCGATCGGGGTCTCGAGAGAGACGGGATCCTGCGCGGTACGCTGGATCTCTCTGACGCGTTCGACAGTGACGCCGAGAGCTTCGGCGATCTCCGCCTCCGTCGGGTCACGACCGAGCTGCTGGGTCAGAGCACGCACGGTGCGGGAGTGCTGATTGATGGTCTCCACCATGTGTACGGGGAGACGGATGGTACGCGCTTGATCTGCGATCGCGCGAGTGATCGCCTGACGGATCCACCAGGTCGCATAGGTGCTGAACTTGAATCCTCTCGTATAGTCGAATTTCTCTACCGCCTTCAAGAGTCCCGAGTTACCCTCCTGAATGAGGTCGAGGAAAGACATACCGCGAGAGATATACTTCTTCGCGATATTGACGACGAGACGCATATTCGCCTCCGCGAGCTTCTTTTTCGCCGCTTCGTCACCTTCGCTCGTCCTCTTTGCGAGTTCGAGCTCTTCCTCTGCGCTCAGGAGAGCGTATCTGCCGATATCGCGGAGATAGAGCTTCACCGCGTCGTCCACGCTGACGTCGGAGAGCATCTTATTGATGGCGTCGGCCTTGCTCGCCTCCTCCACGGCGGAAGAGGTGATCCTGATGCCCGCATCCTCGATCTCCTTGTAGGCGTATTCGATGTCGTCGGAATTGATGTCCAGCTTTTGCAGACGGATCGCGAGATCCTCCTCGGGGATCACACCCTTGGGCTTGAATGTCTCGATGATCTTCTTGACCGCTTCAAGTAGTTCTTCCGATCTTTGGTTGGTATTATCCATTTTTCCTCCTATAGTCTGCCTCCATGGCGGCGATTTTGCGCATGATCTCACTCCTCTCTTCGTCGGTGGTACACAGCCGATATCTCTCATTGAGTTCCGCTATCTTACTCTTGACGTATTCCTTTCTAAGCAGTGTCAAGCAGTCTGTAAATGCGGCGTTTTCCGATCCTCTGTACCTCTCGTCGTCGAAATTTATGATCTCATTTGCCTCCTTTTCGCTCGTCACGTGATATAACGTGCCGACGTCCGGTACCTTACCGGCAAATCGGCATTCATTCAAGTAATCCGCCGCCTTCCCGAGATCCTCGGTGGGCATCAGATCAGAGTAGTCCTCCCACCTCTCCAAGCCCATAATGCAGCGATTGATGATATAGCGCGCCGCCTGGACATTCGCCTCCACCGCCGCGACCATCGTCGTAGAGGGGGCGCTGTCCTGCTGCGTACCCGCCGCGATCTGGCGGATCTCCGCCTTGACCACGTTCTTATTGATCCCCGAAGCCTTCGCCACGTAGTCTTCGTAGATCTCACGCTCCATCTCGCTCGGGAGCTCGGCGATGATCTTTGCCGCCTCCTTGGCGTAGGTCGCGCGTCCGTAGGGAGTCGCGAAGTCGTACTTTTCCTTGAGCCGCGTGAGCTTGTACTCGGTCAGCTCCTTGGCGGCGTTCTTGTATTTCATAAACTCCGCCACCCCTGCCCTCTTGATGAGTTCGTCGGGGTCCTCTCCGTTCGGGAGAGTGATCACGCGCACCTTGATACCGTGCCGCTTCAAGATATCCAATCCGCGCAGAGTCGCATTCTGCCCCGCGCTGTCGCCGTCGTAGCAGATATACACCTCTTCGACGTATCTCCTCGCGAGCTTCGCCTGCTCCTCGGTGAGGGAGGTGCCCATACTCGCGACGACGTTCTCCACGCCTGCCTGTACGAGCGCGAGCGTATCCATATACCCCTCCACCATGATGAGATCCTCCACCCGCGTTTTCAAGCGGAGCTTCTTGATCATGTTCAGTCCGTAAAGATTCTTATTCTTCACGAAGAGGACGGTATTGTCGGTATTTTTATACTTTGCAAAGTCACTCTTGCCGAGCACCCTGCCCCCAAAGGCGATGACCTTGCCGAAGGCGTCGATGATGGGAAAGACGAGGCGATTTGCCATCGCGTCAAAGAACTTTCCGTCCCTCTCCTGTATCACGCCCGCTTTGAGCATCTCCTCGCGCTTATAGCCGCGAGCCTGTAGCTCGGTGATGATCTCGGTGTAGCCATTGGAGTATCCGAGACCGAACTTGGTGACCGAGGCGGGAGCGATCCCCCTCTTCTCGATATATTCCACCGCCGCCGCGGCGCAAGGCTTTTTCAGGTTTTGGTGATAGATCATTGCGGCGTCGCGCGTCAATGCGGTCAGCCGATCCTTCATCTCGCGAAAGTCGCCCGCGTCCTTACTTACAAACTTCGGCATCTCGAGGTGCGCGCGCTCGGCGAGCATCTTGACCGCGTCCATAAAGGACAGACTTTCCGCCTCCATGATAAAGGTAATGACGTCTCCCCCCTTGCCGCAACCGAAACACTTATAGAAGCCCTGCTCCCTGTCCACCGTGAAAGAAGGCGTCTTCTCGTGGTGAAAAGGACAGTTGCCCCAATATTTACTCCCCTTTTTATTTAAAGACGGGACATAGCCCGAGATGACGTCCACGATATCGCTGCGTCCCTTGAGCTCCTCTATAAAACTGCCGTCCAAACCTTTGATCTGCATCTCTATCTCCAGTCGTTGGGAATAAATAGTTTCTCGTACATCGAGACCGCATAGCGATCGGTCATACTCGCGAGATAGTCGCAGACCGAGCGTGCGCGTCCCTCCTCCTCCGACATCCTGTGATAGGGATCGGGGACCTCGTCAAAGTGCTCCATATAATACTCAAAGAGGGTCTCGAGCAGCTTTTTCGCCTTCGCCTCCTCCCCCTTCGCGGCGTGATAGGCATATACGTTCTCCGCCATGAAAGTGTACAGCTTGTCCAAAGCGTACTGTACGTTCTCGGAGAGAGCGACCTTCGGCTTGTCATAGCTGTAGTTCACGATGTCGAGGACGAGGGTATTTACCCTCGCGCTCTTTGTCTCGCCGAGGATCTCCACGCACTCCTTCGGGATCATATCCTCCGTGATCACACCCGCCATCACCGCGTCGTCAATGTCGTGATTGATATACGCGATGCGGTCGCTGTAGCTGACCACCCGCCCTTCGAGGGTCGCAGGGGTCAAAGCGAGCTTATGATTTTCGATGCCGTCTCGCACCTCCCAAGTGAGATTCAGCCCCTTGCCGTCATTCTCCAAGCGCTCCACCACGCGGCGGCTCTGCTCATTATGACGGAAAGGCACGCCCAAGAGACGGCTGAAGACCTGCTCTCCCGCATGGCCGAAGGGAGTATGTCCCACGTCGTGTCCGAGAGCGATCGCCTCGGTGAGGTCGGGATTCAGGCACAGACCCGTCGCGATGGTGCGCGCGATCTGCGTGACCTCCAGCGTATGGGTCAGGCGGGTCCTGTAATGATCCCCTTCGGGGGAGATGAAGACCTGCGTCTTATGCTTCAAGCGGCGAAACGCCTTGCTATGCACGATGCGGTCTCTATCCCGCTGAAACTCGGTGCGGAGAGGACAAGGCGGGACGGGGACTTCGCGTCCGCGCGTCTCGCTCGATGATGTAGCATATTTGGACAAGAAAAGCTTCTCGATCTCCAGATATCGTGCTTTCAATTCTCCCTCCGACAAAGGGGCGTTCCCCCCTTCTCGCCCACATAGGTTGACGTCCTCTTTGTGTAGCAGAGCATACAAAGAGTATAGCACCCGATTATAATTAGGCTTTTATATCATATCACCAGACAAAAACAAATGCAAGTACTTTTTAATTTTTTTTTAAAAGTATAAAAAATGCCTTTTTCTTCTCGGTTTTACTCCCCTTCTTCGGGGTTTTTCGTCTCGGAAACAGCGTCCTCCGATCCCTCCGCCTCTCCCGTTTCGGCAGGGGTGGCGAGACGTCTCCCCCGCTTGTCGATACCGAGCGCGATACGGAGAGAGGTGCAGATGATGGGACACAGCACCGTGCAGATGATGAGCTCCATAATGAAGTTGGAGGTCAGCACGCCGACCAGGAGAGCACCGTTGATGGTATGGGCGATGCCGTCCTGATCGATAAAGTCGTTACCGAAATAGAAAGCGACCCACATCCCGAGCACGAGGAGGGTATTCGTACACACGCCGACGATGGTGGCGACGGTGGACGCGACTCCCGTACCCACGTCATCCCTTTTATTGCGGAAAAACCACTTGACCAGCTTAAAGCTGAAGTACACCGTGATGGGGATGACCGCGCGGGGGAGGACGGAGACGGCGGGATTATGAAACATCGGCGCCGTCCAGCTCGGGTGGATATAGGACGCGACAAGAGACGCGAGACCGAACGCCACACCGGTAAAGAGTCCCATTCCGAACCCTTTCACCGTAGCGGCGAGGATCACGGCGATCAAGGGGATGAACGCCAAACTGACTCCTGTCAAACTCTCAAAAGGGACGAGAACAAATATCAGGATAAAAGCAAGAAAGATTCCTGCAGTCGCGATGTCACGTGTTTTGATCTTGATGCCTTTGATTGACTTACTCATAATGCCTTTTTTTCAGTACTCCTTTTCAGTAATATTTTCTCTTAGTGTCTATCTTCGTCGCGCGGCTCGATGTCAAAGTCCGCCGCGTCAAAGTCGTCGTCGCCTGCGCCACCTGCGCCGCCTG
>CAMOTC010000020.1 GCA_946625545.1 uncultured Clostridia bacterium
CGAGGTAACAGGATTTATAGGCGGCGATCCCGCCCGTAACTCCTACGAGGACCTTTTTCTTCATTATCAGTCTTTTGTGATCTTCACTTTGCCTTCGTAGATCTCTTTCGCGGCAACGGAGATGGGCTTCTGCTTGGTAGCGGCGAGCATATCACCCTCCTGTTGCAGGAGCTCACGCGCGCGCTTCGCCACGCCGCAAACGAGCATATAACGGCATTCGGTCTTTTTGATCAGCTTATCAATAGGCGGATCGATCATCATGGTATTAGTCCCTCCCAAAATAAATCTTTTTCACGTTGCGGAAGTCGTCTTTCAGTCCCTCCGCATCGATGATGGTCTTTACATTCTCCACGGCAACGGACAAGTCGTCGTTCACCACGAAGTATTCATACGGTTCTGCTTGGTCAAACTCCTTCTCGACCTGCGACTGGCGCACGCGGATCTGTTCCTCCGTCTCGCTCCCTCTCGACACCAAGCGATCGGTCAGCACCTTCAGACTGGGGGGCAGGAGATAGATCAGGACGGCGTCCGGGATACGCTTTTTCACGTTCGCACCGCCGATCATCTCGATCTCGAGGATCACGTTCTTACCCATTTGGAGCACTCTCTCCACCTCGGAGAACAGCGTCCCGTAACGATGGGTGAACTTATCCACCGTCTCGAGGAACTTCCCCTCTGCGAGAAGGCTATCGAACTCCTCATTCGTGCGATAGTAGTAATGGACGCCTTCGATCTCACCCGGGCGTGGAGCGCGCGTCGTGACGGATACGGTAGTCGCCGCGAGATCGGGATACTTGCTCATCAATTCACGGCAGACCGTGCCCTTGCCGACACCCGAGGGTCCTGATATGACGATGACCTTACCTCTTTTCATAGTCGCTTACTCCAAGTTTTGTATCTGTTCGCGGACCTTCTCGATCTCGCACTTCAAGAGGACGACACTCTCGGCGATCGCGGCGTCATTCGCCTTACTGCCGATGGTATTCGCCTCGCGATTTAATTCCTGCGTCAAAAAGTCGAGCTTTCGCCCGGCCGTGGGCTCGGTAGAGAGAATGGAGCGGTAATGGGCGATGTGCGCGTGCAGTCTCGCGAGCTCCTCGTCTATCGCGCACTTATCCGCAAAGAGAGCCACCTCGGTCAGGAGACGAGTCTCGTCGTAGTCTGCGCCCGAAAGCGCCTCGCGCACAGTCTCCTCGAGACGGGACTTGTATTCCTTCGTAACGAAGGGAGCGCGCGTCTCAATGACGCCGGTCAACCGCTCGATCTCGTCGATCTTTGAAAGGATATCGGCGGTGATCGCCTTGCCCTCTGTATCGCGCATCTTGAGAAGGGAATCCAGCGCGTTATTTGTCGCTTCACGCACGAGAGAGAGGATCTCCTCCTCGGGAACGGTGGCGACGGACTCCTCCGCCACGCCCTGCACGCGAAGCAGAGAGAAAGCGGTCAGATCGTTCTTTACGCCGAAAGCGGCGGAGAGCTCCCTGCCCATCTCGAGATAATTCTCGGCGACGGATTTATTCAGAGTCAAGAGCCCTTGATCCTTGGGGGCGGAATAGGTCGTGAAAACGTCGATATGTCCTCTGCTGACGCGAGCGGAGATCGCCTTTTTCATCTGATCCTCGGCAAAGAGAAGCGCACGAGGGAGCTTGATGGATAGATCGAGAAATCTGTGATTGACGCTTTTCAGCTCGACGACGAGGGTGCGCCCGTTGATCTCAGCCTCTCCTCTGCCATAACCCGTCATGCTGTACATTTTCGCCTCCGCGAGCATACGCGTATGCCCGATAAAAGATTATTTTTTACTATAACATAATTTAAACGAAAAATACAAGTATTTCGGAAAATATTATTCCGAAAATATAAAAAAGAGATCAGCTGCGGCGAGCTTTTCGGGTTTCCGCGAATGGCTCTGAAATGGCTGATCTCGCTATTTATCCATCAAATGCTATTTCGCAAGGAGGGCGAGAAATGCCGCCTCGTCGATGATCTCGATGCCGAGTTTCTTTGCTTTCTCGAGCTTACTGCCTGCATCCTCCCCCACGACGACGAGATCCACCTGCTTGCTGACGCTGTCCGCGACGTTTCCGCCGCGCTTGCGGATCTCCTCCTGTGCGGCGGCGCGCTTATAAGAGGAGAGCGTCCCCGTGATGACGACAGTCTTTCCCGAAAAGACGCCTTCTTTCCTTTCCTCTGTGAGGAAGGTGACGCCTTTTTGGAGCAAGCGCTCCACGAAAGCGCGGTTTTCCTCATTGGCGAAATACTCCACGATACCGCTCGCCGTGATGAGTCCGAAGTCCTCGATGGAGGCGATGTCGTCCACCGACGCCTGCATGATATTCTCGATGGAACCGAAGGTCTGCTCAAGCATCTTTGCCGCCTTTTTTCCTACGTTAGGGATACCGAGGGCGGTCAGAAACTTGGTCAGCGTAGTACTCTTTGCCTTTTGAATGCCCGAGATCACGTTCTCTGCTTTCTTCTCCTTGAATCCCTCGAGAGAGAGGAGATCCTCCTTGGTCAAAGAGAAGAGTTCGTCGGGACTCTTGAGTCCGAATTCGGTATAAAACTGCTCGATGGTCTTTTCGGATAAGCCGTCGATATCCATACCGTCTTTGGAGCAGAAATGCTCGATCGCGGAGATGATCTTGGGCGCGCAGTTTTCACTGTTTGAGCAATAGAGAAATACCCCCTTCTCGATGACGGGCGAGCCGCAAACGGGACAAACGGTGGGTTTCTCCACCTCGCGCGCTCCTTCCACAGCCTCTGCTACACCCGTGATCTCGGGGATCACGTCGCCGGAGCGGCGCACGAATACGCGATCGCCGATGCGTATCCCCTTGCGGCGGATCTCACTGATATTGGAGAGCGTCGCGCGAGAGACCGTCGCCCCGCCGATATCCACGGGATCGAGGACGGCGAGAGGATTCAGCTTCCCAGTTCTCGAGACCTGCCAAATCACGTCTTTTACCTCGGTGGATAACTCCTCCGCCTTAAACTTATACGCGAGCGCCCAACGAGGGAATTTCTCGGTAAATCCGAGCATTTCACGCAAAGCGAAGGAATCCGCCTTAAAGACCATACCGTCGATCAAAAAGTCGAGCGTCGGACGCTTTTCCTCCGCCTCGGCGAGCAGCCTTTTCACGTCCTCAAAGTCGTGCACTACCCGAAAGTAATCCCCGACGTTAAAGCCCTGCTCGATCAAAAATTCGTGCACTTCGTGTTGATAATGAAACTCGATCCCCTTATGATATCCGACGTTATAGGCATAGAAGGACAACCCTCTTCGCGCTGTCTCCGCCACGTCGAGATTTCGTATCGCACCCGCGACGCCGTTGCGGGCGTTCTTGAGGGGGACTTTCGCGTCTTGATTATACCTTTTGAGAGAGGAGAGCGGCATCAAACCCTCGCCCGAGACGTCGATCTCTCCCGTAAAGGGAATGGTCTGCGGGACGTTCTTTATCGTCTTGACCTGCTCGGTGACCTCCTCGCCGATCTCACCGTCTCCACGCGTACAGGCGCGGATCAGTTTCCCACCCTCGTAGGTCAGGTTCAAGGTGAGTCCGTCGTACTTGTACTCGAGCGTCAGATCCACGTTTTCTCCCTTGGAGAGCTTAGTCATCCACTCGCCTACGCCCTCGACGGTCTTGGTCTTATCCAGGCTGTAGAGGCGCTCCTTGTGCTTGATCTGACGGAATCCCTCGTTGGGCTTGCCGCCCACCCTTCTCGTGGGAGAATCGGGCAAGACGAGACCACCGAACTGCTCGAGCATCACGAGCTCATCGTACAGAGCGTCGTACTCGGCGTCGGAAACGGTGGGATTATCCTGTTCGTAATACTCTTTCGCGTACTTATTGAGGAGCGCGACGAGCTCTTCCATTCTACCCATACAGTACCTCTCTATGCTTTCTTGAAGGGTGCGATCTTCATATTAAACTGCTTGATCCCGAGTCCGTCAAAGGCGATACTCGCATTATCTCCCGTGATCTGTATGATCCTGCCCACTCCGTAGCGCGGATGGGTGACTTTATCCCCGAGCTTAAACCCGATCGCGCCCGAGGGGACCTTGGAGAGATCCGCCGCCGCGCCGTTGACCGCGCGGAGGATATCCTTTCGATCTCTTTTCGGCTCCTCGACTCTGCGCTGCTCTCCGCCATACACGGGACGATAGTTTCCGTCGGAAGAAGGGATCGCCGCGGGCTTTCCGAGGTCTGCCTCCTTGATAAAGCGGCTCTTGGGATTATACTGCGTAGAACCGTACATAAAGCGGGAACGCGCGGCAGTCATATACAGTCTCTTTTTCGCACGCGTCATCGCCACGTACATCACGCGGCGCTCTTCCTCGATCTCAGAGGCGGTTTTATTGTAGGACTGCGAGGGGAAGACGTTCTCCTCCAAGCCCGTCACAAAGACGACGTCGAACTCAAGTCCCTTGACCGAGTGCACGGTGGAGAGGACGACGCATTCGTCGCTCTGGATATTGTCGGTATCCGAGATCAGGGATACGGACTGCAAGTATTCCTCGAGAGAAGCGCCCGAGTTTTCCTTCTCGAAATCTTTGATTTCGCCGATGAGCTGATTGATATTTTCCTTTCTCGAGATATCCTCTTCCTTATCCCCCGCGAAAGCAAGGAAAAAGCCCGCCTCCTCCGCGACGTAGTTTGCAAAGTCGCCGAGACCCATATTGCGATTTTCTCCCATGAGTTTATCGTAGAGAGACTTAAAGGAGGAGAGCTTCTTTGCCGTACGCGGAGATAGTCCCATCTCCTCGGGATCGCCGAATATAAGGTCGGAGATCGTGACCCCTTTCAAGGTCGCGAGCTCGGAGATCTCCTCGAGCACGCTGTCACCGATCCCCCTCTTCGGGGTATTGATGATACGCAGAAAGGCGTCGTTATCCCTGGGATTTACGATGGCGCGGAAATAGGCGAGGAGGCTCTTGACCTCCTTTCTCTCATAGAACTTAAAGCCACCGTACACCTTATAAGGAATGCGATAGTAGCGCAGTTTTTCCTCAAATTTCTTGGTGAGCGCGTTGATCCTGACGAGGATCGCGAACTGACTCGGTGAGTAGCCCTGTCCCCTGACGAGGCTTGCGATCTGGCGAACGACGTAGTCCGCTTCGTCCCTGTCGTCCTCTCCCGTATAGGTCTCCACCCTGACGCCGCCCGTCTTATCCGTCCACAGCTTTTTATCAAAGCGACCGCGATTATTTGCGATCACGGCGTTTGCCGCATTCAGGATATTCGTCGTACTGCGGTAATTTTGCTCGAGCTTGATGATCTTTGCATCGGGAAAGTCCTTTTGGAAGTCGAGGATATTCTGGATATCCGCGCCGCGCCAGCCGTAGATGCTCTGATCCTCGTCGCCCACCGCAAAGATATTGCCGTGCTTGGAGGCGAGCATAGATGCGATCTTGAACTGTAAACGGCTGGTATCCTGATACTCGTCGATATGTATATAGCGGAAGCGCTCCGCATAGCGCGCGAGCACGTCGGGAAAATCCGAAAAGAGGACGTAGGTCTTGATCAGGAGATCGTCATAGTCCATCGCGTTCGCCGCTTGGAGCTCCTCCTCGTACGCCTCATAGACGTCGCAGATCTCCATCGCGTCGCGATCTCCGCACTCCGAGCGATACTCCTCGGGGGACATCATATAGGTCTTTGCATTCCCGATATGAAAGGCGACTTTTGTCTCAAAACCGTTCTTTTCGATATGCTTATTGGTGATAACGCGCTTGATCACGCGATCCCTGTCCGCATCGCTGTAGATCGTAAAATTCTTGTCATATCCGAGCTTTTCGGCATTGTAGCGAAGAATGCGAGCGCACAGAGAGTGAAAGGTGGAGACCCATACGCCCGAGCCTTCGCCCACGAGGGTATCCAATCTCTCCTTCATCTCTTTGGTCGCTTTATTGGTAAATGTGATCGCGAGGATGGAATAGGGTTCGACCTTTTTTTCATCCATCAAATAGGCGACGCGATAGGTCAGGACGCGCGTCTTGCCGCTTCCTGCGCCCGCGAGGACGAGCACCGCCCCTTCGGTGGCTTGCACCGCTTGTAGTTGTTCTGCATTCAGTCCGGATAGATCCATAGTTCCCATTATGCCGCGACTTGCGGACTTCTAAAGGTTTTTCTTTTTGCTTTCGTTGATTTTGAAGAGGTCTGCGTCTTTCCTGAGTCGCGCGGTAAGCGCCTTGATCACATCTACCGCCCTATCGATCTCCTCGAGGGTATTACCCTTGCCGAAAGAGAATCGGACGGAGGACTTGATCTCGCCTTCCCCTCTCCCCATCGCGGCGAGAACGTGCGAGGGTTCTGTGCTTCCTGAGGAGCAGGCGCTCCCTGCGGACGCCTCTATCCCCTCCCGATCGAGAGCGGAGAGCAGTTCGTCGTTACGCACGCCGTAAAAGAGGAGATTTACGATCCCGGGATGAGAGTATTCCCCGCCGTTCAGACGAACGTAGTCATCTGTGAGTGTGAGAAATCTCTCTTTTAGAGAGGATAGGTGCCGTCTAACCTCGGTGATAGAGAATACGGCACGCTCGAGCGCCGCACCCATTCCCACGATCGCGGGAGTATTATAGGTGCCGCCGCGGAGATTTCTCTCCTGCTCCCCTCCGATCAGGAGGGGCGCGATCTTTCGTCCTTTTCGGAGATAGAGAGCGCCTATCCCTTTAGGACCGTAAAACTTATGCGCGGAGATCGATAGTGCGTCCACTCCCATCTCACGAACGTCGAGAGGCACTACACCCGCGGCTTGCACGGCGTCGGTATGCACGATGACGCCTTTCTCATGCGCGATAGAGGCGATCTCACGGATCGGCTGAATGCTGCCGACCTCATTATTCACCGTCATCACGGTAAGCAAGACGGTATCCTCTCTAAGCGCCTGTCTGACGCTCTCTAAAGAGACGTAACCTTGATCGTTTACGGGGAGATAGGTGATCTCGTAGCCCGCTTTCTCGAGCTTTTTGAGTGCGCCGAGGACGGCGGGATGCTCGATGGAAGAGGCGACGATATGTCTCCCCTTCTCGCTATTTGCCTCGGCGAGACCGCGTACTGCCCAATTATCCGACTCGGTACCGCCCGAGGTAAAGTAGATCTCGGAGGGAGATGCGTGGAGAGCCCGCGCGATACTCTCGCGCGCTCGATCGACGGCGGCGACGGCGTCGCGTCCCGCACGATGGGTACTGCTCGCATTCCCGTAAACCTCTGAGAAATAAGGGATCATCTCCCTAAGGACAGCCTCATCGGTCGGGGTGGTGGCAGCGTGATCGAGATAGATCCTCTCCTTCATATCTCAAAGAATATCGTTCTCGTAGATAGGATACTTCTCGCAAAGAGCGATGACGGCGTTTTTCACCCGCTCCACCGCCTCCTCGCGATGCTTGATGATGTCGGTGATCAGATCCGCTATGTAGATGCAGTCCTCTTCCTTCATCCCGCGCTGGGTGACCGAGGGAGTCCCGATCCTGACACCGCTCGTCACAAAGGGCTTTTCGGTATCAAAGGGGATCGCGTTCTTATTGACGGTGATATGCGCCTCGTCAAGGAGAGCCTCAAGCTCCTTGCCCGTGATATGGTTGCTCGTGAGATCGAGGAGCATCAGGTGATTATCGGTGCCGCCCGAGACGAGATTGACCCCGTTTGCGAGGAATCTCTCGCTCATCGCCTTTGCGTTGAGTACGATCTGATGCTGATATGCCTTGAACTCGGGAGTCAGAGCCTCCCCAAAGGCGACGGCTTTTGCCGCGATCACGTGCATCAAGGGACCGCCCTGCGTGCCGGGGAAGATCGCCTTATTGATCTTTTTCGCGATCTCCTCGTCGTTGGTCAAGATCACGCCGCCGCGCGGACCGCGAAGGGTCTTATGCGTCGTAGTGGTCACGACGTGGGCGTAGAGCATCGGGTTGGCGTGCTCCCCTGCCGCGACGAGACCCGCGATATGCGCCATATCCACCATCAGGTAGGCGCCGACCTCGTCCGCGATACGGCGGAACTCCTTAAAGTCGATCGCACGAGGATAGGCGGACGCGCCCGCTACGATCAATTTCGGATGGTGCTCCTTCGCGAGGCGCTCCACCTCTTCGTAGTCGATCCTGCCCGTCTCCTTCTTGACGCCGTAGGGGATGATATTATAGTTCTTGCCCGACATATTGACGGGACTGCCGTGCGTCAGGTGCCCTCCGTGCGCGAGGTTCATACCCATGATGGTATCGCCCACCTCGAGGAGAGCAAAGTACACAGCGAGATTTGCATTCGCGCCGCTGTGGGGCTGGACGTTCGCGTATGCCGCGCCGAAGATCTTTTTGACGCGCTCGATGGCGAGGGTCTCCACCTCGTCCACAAAGGCGCAACCGCCGTAGTAGCGCTTGCCGGGATATCCCTCTGCATATTTGTTGGTCAGATGGCTACCCATCGCCGCCATGACCGCGGGGGTCACGATATTTTCACTCGCGATGAGCTCGAGATTTCCCCTTTGGCGCTTGAGCTCGCGATCCATCGCGGCAAATACTTCTTCGTCCTGTTTCCTGATCGTGCTGAAATCTATCATACTTTCTCCTATCCTTTCGAGCGATTGCTCGGTATTTACTTGATCATTTCCTCGATGATGCCTTCGAGCTCGGAGGCGGGTCTGACGCCGACCGTCTTATTGACGATCTCCCCCTTCTTGAGGAAATAGAGGGTGGGGATCACGCTAATCTTATAGTCGATGGCGATAGCCTCCTCCTCGTCCACGTTGACAGAGCCGAAGGTAACTTTTCCCGCGTACTTCTCCGAGAGAGCCTCCACCGTCGGGGAGAGCATCCTGCAGGGACCGCACCAGGTCGCCCAAAAATCGAGCACGGCGAAATCCGCGCTCTCGATCGTTTTGATATTATCCTGATTTACTGTGATCATAAGATCCTCCTTTTTATCGTATTTAAGGGTATTTTTGACTATTTATCTTCTGTAGATCCCTCGTCCGAGGTCGAACTTTCCTCGTCGGTGGGCGCCGTGTCATCGTCCGAGATAGCGGTCTCCTCGCTGAGAGCGTCGTCACTCTCCGTATCATCTGCAGAGGGAGCGTCCCCCATCTCTCCGCTGTCTTCCTCGGGCGGATATATCCCACTGAGAGAGGGAGCGAAGGTGGACTTCTTGCGGATCAAGCGATCGGCAAAGATGCCGACGACAACGCCGAGCACAAGTCCCGCCGCGATGACCGCGAGCAGGACCATCTCGCTGAATTTGCGAAAGATCGCGAGACCTGCGCCGATCAAGATCACGGGGATCAGATAGACGATGAAAGCGGCGCGCAGGACGAAACGGTCACTCATCGTGACGCCGACCCTGTCTCCGACCTTGGCGCCGAGGGTATTCTTTACCTCGACGTAGACCTTCATCTTTTCCCCTTTCGAGGTCAAACACATACCGCACTTATCGCAGGCGGACTTTCTGTCAAAGACCACCTTGGCGGTGCCGCGCGACTCATTCACGCTCTCGACGATGCCGATCTCCTGCATTACTTCTCCTCTTTGGTGACGGCGATCGCGAGATCGGTGAGCTGCTTGGGCTCTACGGGAGAGGGAGCGTCGCTCATCAAGCAGCAGGCATTCTGCATCTTGGGGAAAGCGATAACGTCCTTGATACTCTCCGCGCCGGTCAGGAGCATGACCAAACGGTCGAGACCGAAGGCTAAGCCGCCGTGCGGGGGTGCGCCGTAACGGAACGCCTCGACAAAGAATCCGAAACGATCCACGATATCCTGATCGGAGAAGCCGAGAAGATTAAAGATCTTGCTCTGCATCTCGGGGGTATGTATTCTGATCGAGCCGCCGCCCGCTTCTTCGCCGTTGATGACGAGGTCGTACGCCTTAGAGCGCACCTTCAGGGGGTCAGTATCGAGGAGGGGCAGGTCCTCATCCATCGCCGCGGTAAAGGGATGGTGGATCGCGACGTATCTCCCCTCTTCCTCGCTGTACTCGAGGAGGGGGAACTCGGTCACCCACAGGAAGTCAAAGCTGCCTGCGGGGATCAAGCCGTGATCCTTTGCGATCTTTAAGCGGAGAGCGCCGAGCGCGGCGGATACGACGGAATATTTATCTGCGACAAAGAATACGACGTCCCCCTTCTCCGCATTCGCGGCGGCGAGGATCGCGTCGAGAGATCCTTCCGAAAGGAACTTTGCGAAAGAGGACGTGACGCCCTCCTCCTTGAGGGAGATCCAAGCGAGACCCTTCGCGCCGTAGTCCTTCACGAACTCGGTGAGTTTATCGATCTCCTTGCGGCTGTACTTTGCAGCAAGACCCTTGGCGTTGATGCACTTGACCTTATTGCCCGCCGCGACGGTGGACTCAAAGACAGAGAAGCCGCAGGACTTCACGACGTTTGAGACGTCGGTGAGCTCCATCGCAAAGCGAGTATCGGGCTTGTCCGAACCGAAACGATCCATCGCCTCTGCATAGGGCATGCGGCGCAGTTTCTCGGGGAGCTTGACCCCGATAAGCTTTCCGAAGACTTCACGGATGAGTCCCTCGGCGACCCCCATGACGTCCTCGCAGTCGGCGTAACTCATCTCCATATCGATCTGAGTAAACTCGGGCTGCCGATTTGCACGAAGATCCTCGTCGCGGAAGCACTTTGCGATCTGATAGTAGCGGTCGAAACCTGCGATCATCAGGAGCTGTTTATAGATCTGCGGGGACTGCGGCAGAGCGTAAAACTCGCCGTGATGCACCCTGCTCGGCACGAGATAGTCGCGCGCGCCCTCGGGAGTGGATCTGCCGAGGCAAGGGGTGTCGATGTCGAGGAAGCCCTTTCCGTCCATATAGGAATGCACGAGGTGGCAGAGCTTGGAACGCATCTGGATATTTGCCTGCAAGCTACCGCGGCGCAGGTCGAGATAGCGATACTTCAGCCTCGTGACCTCGCCTACCTCCGCGAGCTCGGAGATCACGAAGGGAGGCACCTCCGCCTCCGAGAGGATGTCGAGGCTCTCTGCGGAGAGCTCCACCTCGCCCGAAGGGAGATTTCGATTGATATTCTTTTCGCCGCGCGAACGGATCACACCGCTGACCGCGACGACAAACTCGTTGCGCAGTTTCTCCGCCTTGCGGAAGACCTCCTCACCGCAAGCTCCTTCTTCAAAGGAGATCTGCAATAGACCGGTGCGATCCCTGAGATCGACAAAGATCAAGTTGCCGAGGTTGCGGTACTTGCCGATAAAGCCGAGCACGGTATAGCGCTCGCCGATATTCTCTGCGGAAAACTCCGCGCACATTTTCGTCCTTTTGCTGAGATAGTCCATAATTAGCCCTTCTTTTTGATAATATAGTCTGCGAGATCGGCGATCTTCACGCTTTCCTCGCTGCCGTCTGCCATTTTCTTTACTTTTACGTTGCCTTCTTGGATCTCGGTCTCGCCGATCACGACGGTAAACTTCGCCGCGAGCTTATCCGAGAGTTTCATCTGCGACTTCAAACTGCGCACCATCGTGTCGCATTCGGCGTTGACGCCCTGCTCGCGAAGCTGCATCGTGAGAAGGAACGCCGCGTCCGCCGCGCCGATATTTGCGATAAAGAGATCGGGGGACGGCACCTCACCGAAGGATGCACCCACGCTCTGCATCGTGAGGACGAGCCTCTCGATCCCCATACCGAAACCGACGGCGGGACAAGGCTTGCCCCCCATCTGCTCCACGAGATTATTGTATCTGCCGCCGCCGCAAACCGTTGACTTTGCGCCGATATTCTCCACGACGAACTCAAAGACCGTCTTGGTATAATAGTCTAATCCGCGCACGATCCTGTCGTCCACCTTATAGGGGATCCCCGCTTTATCGAGGAGGTTCTTTACCCCTTCGTGATGATTGGCGCAGTCCTCGCAGAGATAGTCGAGGACGGAGGGAGCGCCTGCGGCGATCGCGGCGCACTTCTCTTCCTTGCAGTCGAGGATGCGGAGCGCGTTCTTTTCCAGTCTCTCGCGGCAAGTGGGACACAAGTCCTCCTGCTTGGCGGCAAAGTAGGCTTTCAGCGCTTCGTTATATCCCTTGCGGCAAGTGGGACAGCCGATACTGTTGATATGCAGTGCGGGAGCGGGCACGCCGAGACGCTTGAAAAGCGTGCGTGCGATCATCATGACCTCGACGTCCTGCGCGGGAGTGTCCGCACCGTAGATCTCTACGCCGAACTGGTGATGCTCGCGCAAACGTCCTGCCTGCGGTCTCTCGTAACGGAAGACGGGAGTCTCATAGTACATCTTGAGCGGTTGGGGGAGCTGTGAAAGTCCGTTCTCGATATAGCTCCTGACTACGCCCGCGGTGCCCTCGGGTTTCAGGGTGACGCTCCTGCCGCCCTTGTCCTCGAAGGTGTACATTTCCTTATTGACGATATCCGTCGTGTCGCCTACGCCGCGCAGAAAGAGCTCGGTGTGTTCAAAGGTCGGCGTCGAGATCTTGTGGAGGTTAAAGAGCCTAGCCACTTCCTTGATCTCGCGCTCGATCATATCCCACTTGTAGCTCTCCTGAGGGAGTAGATCCTTGGTGCCTTTCATTATGTTTATCATGCTACGTCCTACCTCATATAATGTATCTCTTCAGGTCGAGATCCTGATATTCTTTCGCGAGATGGCTATCCACGTACGCCTTGTCCACGATGAGCTCGATGGGGTCGCCGTGCGCCTCGAAGGAGACCTCTGTCAGGAGCTTCTCGATCAAGGAGTGCAAGCGGCGTGCGCCGATATTTTCGCTATTTGTATTTTCAAAAGAGGCGAGCTCCGCGATCCTCTCGATCGCGTCCTTGGTAAACTTCAAGTCCACACCGTCCACCTTGAGGAGAGCGCTGTACATCTTGAGAAGAGCATTGGAAGGCTCGGTCAAGATACGCACGAAGTCCTCCTTGGTCAAGCTGTCCAAGGTGACCACGACGGGGAACCTGCCCTGGAGCTCGGGGATAAGATCCTTGACCTCAGACACGTGGAAAGCACCCGCCGCGATAAAGAGGATAAAGTCGGTACGGATACTGCCGTACTTCGTCGTGACGGTGCAGCCTTCGACGATGGGGAGGATATCGCGCTGAACGCCCTCTCTCGAGACGTCGGGACCGCCGCGCGACGAGCCTACGCCCGCCCCTGCGATCTTGTCGATCTCGTCGATAAAGATGATGCCCTCCTGCTCCGCTCTGCGGAGCGCCTCGGCGTGCACGCTGTCACTGTCGATCAGTTTGTCCGACTCCTCCATCACGAGCATACGCATCGCGTCCTTGACGTAGAGCTTGCGCTTCTTTTTATGGCCGCCGCCCGTCATCTGCTTAAAGATATCGCCGATATTGATCTCGGCGCCCTGACCGTTGGAAGTCATCTGCAGAGACTTGGGAGGCTCGGTGACCTCTATCTCCACCTGCATCTCGTCCAGCTTGCCGTCCAAGAGTTCCTCCGAGACCAACTCGGCGAGCTGTGCCTCGGGAACGTCGGGAGAGAGCTCCTTGCGGATGGGAAGGATGACCTTGACGAGCTTGTCCACCGCGGCTTTGGTCGCGCGTGGCTTGAGCTCCTCGTAGCGCTCCTCTTTCACGAGACGGATCGCCGCCTCCACGAGGTCGCGCACCATCGACTCGACGTCACGGCCTACGTAGCCGACCTCGGTAAACTTGGTAGCTTCCACCTTGACGAGAGGGGCTTTCACGAGCTTTGCCAAACGACGGGCGATCTCGGTCTTACCCACGCCGGTGGGTCCCTTCATAATGATATTTTTCGGGGTGATCTCCTCTCTCGCGGCGTCGTCCAGACGAGAACGGCGATAGCGATTTCTGAGAGCGACGGCGACAGACTTTTTCGCCTCCGCCTGCCCGATGATGTACTTGTCGAGTTCCTCGACGATCTCACGCGGGGTAAAAAGCTCCATTTACAGCACCTCCACAGTCAGATTGTCATTGGTAAAGACGCAGAGTTCGGAGGCGATCTTCATCGCCCTTCTCGCGATCTCCTCCGCGCCGATCCCCTCGATATCGTAGAGAGCACGCGCCGCCGCGAGAGCGTAGTTGCCGCCGCTCCCGATCGCGCATACACCCGAGTCGGGATCGATGACCTCGCCAGTACCCGACAGGACAAGGAGATTATCCTTGTCCGCCGCGATCAGCATCGCCTGCAGCTGACGAGGCATCTTGTCATTACGCCAGAGCTCGGCGAGCTCCACCGCGCTACGCATCAGGTTGCCGCTGAACTTCTGCAACATCTTTTCAAACTTTTCGCTGAGAGAGAAGGCGTCCGATACGCTGCCCGCGAACCCCACGACGACCTTGCCGCCGTAGATGCGCTTGACCTTGACTGCGTTCGCCTTAAAGATGACGCTCTCCCCCATCGTGACCTGACCGTCTCCGGCGATCACGGTGACGCCGTCCTTCTTGACGGCGCAGATCGTAGTGCCCTTAAATTCCATACTTCACTCCTTTAACGCACGCTCGTATTCGGCGGCGTAAGACGTCATATCTTTGATCGCACGCTCCGCATAGGCGTTTTTGCGTGCGAATTTTTCCTTGATCCTCCTATCGAGGGGAGGCAACACGCCGAAATTGGCATTCATCGGCTGAAAGTCCCCGTTCGGCGTGGAGATGTACCTCGTCAGCGATCCCATGATCGTGGTCTCGGGGAGAGGAGCGAAGTCCTTTCCTTTGAGACGCGCCGCCAGAGATAACCCCGCGATCATACCGCTCATCGCGCTCTCCATATACCCTTCGACGCCTGAGATCTGCCCCGCAAGGTAGGTCTTGTCCCTGCCCTTGACGCGAAACTCGCTGTCCAGCACCTTGGGCGCATTCACGAAGGTATTGCGGTGCATGACGCCGTAACGCACAAACTCCGCATCCTTCAAGGCGGGGATCAAGGAGAAGACTCTCCTCTGCTCCGGGAAGGTCAGCCCCGTCTGGAACCCTACGAGGTTGTAGAGGTCACCCGCGACGTTCTCCTTGCGCAGTTGCAGGACGGCGTAATACTTTTCCCCCGTCTCGGGATGGCGAAGTCCCACGGGACGTAACGGTCCGAAACGTAGGGTATCCACCCCACCTTCCGCCATCACTTCGATAGGCATACACCCCTCGAAATAATTGCCGGCGACCTCTTGGCGCGCGCGATCGGCGTGCGTTAAGGCGTCGTAGAAAGCGAGGTACTCCTCCTTGGTCATCGGTGCATTCAGGTAGTCCACGTCCCCCTTGCCGTAGCGGGAGGCAAAGAACGCCCTGTCGTAGTCGATGCTCTCCGCGGTGACGATGGGCGCCGCCGCGTCAAAGAAATTCAAATATTCCTCCCCCGTGATCTCGCGAATGCATTTCGCCATCGCGTCGGAGGTCAGAGGACCCGTCGCCACGATCTCGGGGATAGCGGGATCGAGACTCGTCACCTCTTCACGCACGAGAGTAAACCCTTCAAATCCCGTAAGGATCCTCTCGATCTCTCGAGAGAAGATCTCACGCTCCACGCCGAGGGCGCCGCCGCAAGGGACGCGCGCTGTGGCAGCCGCCGTCAGGACGACGGAACCGAAGCACTTCATCTCCTCTTTCAAGGTGCCGCTCGCTGTGGAGAGGATCTCGCTTTTCAAACTATTTGAGCAGACGAGCTCCGCAAGATGTCCCGTCTTATGCGCGGGAGACATCTTTTTGGGGCGCATCTCGTACATCTCGACCTCGAACCCGCGCGTCAGGAGAGCGTACGCCGCCTCCGATCCTGCGAGTCCGCCGCCGATCACTCTGACTTTCATACCTCTTCGGTGTGCTTGCAAGAGGTGCAGACGTAGCGGGTCTTCCCCTTGCTCTTCTTTACGATCATCGTGCTCTTGCACTCGGGGCAGAGATGGGGTGCGGGGATATCCCAGCTCGCGAACTTACAAGTCGGATAACCGCTACAACCGTAGAAGACCTTGCCCGCCTTGCTGTGCTTTGTCAAGACGTCCTTGCCGCAGATGGGACAAGTCCCCACCTTTTCCACGCCGACGGAGAGGATATTCTTGCAGGTGGGATAATTGGGACAGGCGAGGAACTTACCGAAGCGCCCTTCCTTCACGACCATCAACGCGCCGCATTTATCGCACCTGACGTCGGAGATGACCTCCTCCTTCTTGGGAGAACCGGAGCCGTCGTGGAAGGCGTTTTTGACCTCGGTGATAAACTTCGGATAGAACTCACCGATCAGATCCTGCCACTTTCTGCCATCCTCGACTTCGTCGAGCTCCTGCTCCATCTTTGCGGTGAACTTCAGGTCCATAATGTCGGGGAAATACTTTACGATCGCGTCGCAGACAGTCTCGCCGAGCTCGGTCGCCTTTAGGTTTTTCCCTTCCTTCTCGGTATAGGCGCGCTTTGCGATCACGCTGATGATGGAGGCGTAGGTGCTCGGTCTGCCGATACCGTTCTCTTCCATCGCTTTGATCAAGGAGCTCTCGGTGTAGCGCTGGGGAGGCTTGGTGAACTTCTGCTCGTACTTCAGCTCCTTAAAGTCGAGGACGTCCCCTTCATTCAAGGAGGGAAGGAGCGCGGTCTCTTCGCCGTCCTCCTCGCTTCCGTGCGTGCGGAAGTCCTGATACGCCGCGGTAAAGCCCGCGAACTTCAACGTCCTGCCCTGTACCTTAAAGCCGAACTTATGGCTGTCGCCCTCGGCGTTCAAGTGCACCTTCAAGGTGTCGTACTGCGCCGGAGCCATCTGACTCGCGACGAAGCGATCGTAGATCAATTTATAGACCAAGTAGTGATTGCGTGAGAGTTTATTCTTCAAGGACTCGGGATCCTTCTCAAGAGAGATCGGGCGGATCGCTTCGTGAGCGTCCTGCGCCTGCGCTTTCACGGCGAACTTATTGGGGAACTTGGGATAATACTCCGCGCCGTACTTTTCCGTGATATGTCTCTTCGCCGCCCAGACTGCGTCGTCCGCGACGCGCACCGAGTCGGTACGGATATAAGTGACGAGTGCGACGTGTCCCTCGCCCTCGATCTCAAAGCCCTCGTAGAGCTGCTGAGCGATCTGCATGACCTGCGGCGCGCTCATAGAGAACTTTGTCGTAGCGTCCTGCTGGAGGGTACTCGTGGTGAAAGGCGGCATGGGCATGACCTTCTGCACGCTCCTCTTCACGTCGTCCACGACGTACTGCTTGCCCTCGATCTGCGCGAGCAATTTATCGAGAGCGGCTTTATTGGGGATGCGGAATTTCTTACCGTCAACGTCGTAGAAGATCGCCTTAAAGGGATGCTTTCCCTTAAAGAAGGCGTGAAGGGTCCAATACTCCTCGGGCACGAAGGCGCGGATCTCGCGCTCTCTGTCAACGACCATGCGGAGCGCCGCCGACTGTACGCGGCCTGCGGAGAGCCCCTTCTTGATCTTTCTCGAGATCACGGGAGAGATCTTATAACCCACGATACGGTCAAGCACGCGGCGCGCCTGCTGAGCGTCCACGAGGTTTCTATTGATCTTTCTCGGCGTGGTCAAAGCATTCAAGACCGCCTTCTTGGAGATCTCGTTGAACTCGATGCGGATCTCGTCGTCGGGGAGACCGAGCACGGTCTGCAAGTGCCAGCTGATCGCCTCGCCTTCGCGGTCAGGGTCGGTCGCGAGGTAGACTTTCTCGCTGTTTTTCAAGGTAGATTTCAAGTTCGCGATCACGCGCTGCTTGTCGTCGGAGATCACGTACTCGGGCTCGAAGTGATTATCCACGTCGATACCGAGACGCTTCTCGGGGAGGTCGCATACGTGTCCGCCCGAGGCGAGGACGCGATAGCCCTGCCCCAAATACTTACCGATGGTCTTTGCCTTAGATGGTGATTCTACGATAACTAGTTTCATTGTTACTCCAGTAGCGTGTTGCCGCTTAATATATGCCGTAATAATTGCCGGGGTGCTTCTTGATCACGCCGAGTACCTCGAGCTTGGTCAAAGTCGCCATGAGTTCCCCCATCGAGAGCCCCGTCAATGCGAGGAGCTCCTCGAAATGCTTATCGTCGTCTTGGAGCGCGGAGTAGATCACGACCTCCTCCGTCGTCAGTTGATGCGCCTCGGGTTCCCTGCTCTCCCCTTTCTTGCCGTAGTAGGAGAGGATGTCCTCGGGCTCCGTCGCGATCATGCACTGCGGATTATGCAACATCTCGTTTGCACCCATACTCTGCGTGCTGAAGATGTTGCCGGGGACGATAAAGACGTCCTTTCCCTGCTCGAGCGCATCGTTCACGGTGATCAGGGTGCCGCTCTTTTTGCCCGCCTCTGTCACGAGCACGCCCGACGAGAGCGCGCTGATGATGCGATTTCTGTGCGGAAAGTGGTAGGAGATCGGGTCGCTCCCCGGGAAATACTCCGACAGGAGCAGTCCCTTCTCCGCGATGCGGGAGTAGAGATCTCTATTCTCCGCAGGATATATCTTATCCACGCCGCATCCGAGCACCGCGATGGTGGATGCTTCCTGCTGAATCGCCGTGCTATGCGCGATACTGTCAACGCCGCGAGCGAGTCCGCTGACGATACAAAATCCCGCCTCGGAGAGCTCCTTCGCGAAGAGATCGGTCACGTCTCTCCCGTAACGGGTAGGCGCTCTCGTTCCCACGATCGCGAAGCGTTCCTTATTCAGCAAGGTCACGTCCCCTCTGCAAAAGAGCACGGCGGGCGCGTCCGTCAAGACCGAAAAGTCGGCGGGATACCCCTCTTCTCCCTCAAAGAGAGCATAGATCCCCATCTTCTCCATATAGCGGAGAAAGCGCTCCTCATCGAAACTCTCCCGAAGGTCCGCGATCCGATCGAAGGCATCCTCTCCGAGAGTGCGGAGCTCCGAGATATACTCGGCAGGATGATCGATAAGGTCGGCGAGACTCTCCGCCATCGCGGCGATCGCCTTTTTGTGCTGATAACCGATCCCCTCGACGGACGCGAGCTTTAGGATCGCGATCTGCTCTCTCGAATACTCCTTCATCAGCAGAAATACTTTCTATCGAGGGAACGATACTGGATCGCCTCCGCGACGTGCGCGGTCTCGATATCCTCCTTACCTTCGAGGTCGGCGATGGTGCGCGCGACCTTCAGAATGCGGAAACTCGCCCTTGCCGAAAGCGCGAGCTTACGGAATGCGGTCTCCATCATCGCCTCCGCCTCGGCGGGGATCTTGCAGTACTGCTTGATCAGGCGATTATTCATATCGGAATTTGTAAAGGCATCGCTGTGAGCGTACCTCTTGCGCTGTACTTCGCGCGCCTTCATCACGCGCTCCTTCACGCTCTCGCTCCTCTCCTCCGCCTCCTGCGAGCGAAGATCGGCAAACTCGACGGAGTCCACCTCTACCTGAATGTCGATCCTGTCGAGGAGAGGCCCCGAGAGGCGATTTAAGTAATGGCGGATCGCCTGCGGCGTGCAGGTGCAGATCTGTTTTTTGGAGCCGTAATTGCCGCAAGGACAGGGATTCATACTGCCGATCAGCATGAAGTTCGCGGGATACTTGACGGTCTGCTGTACGCGAGCGACCGTGATCTCGCCGTCCTCAAGGGGCTGACGGAGGGTCTCGAGCGCCGCCCTTTTATACTCGGGGACTTCGTCCAAAAAGAGCACGCCGTGATTTGCCAAGGATACCTCGCCCGGCTTTGCCTTAGTGCCGCCGCCGATCAAGGCGGGTATCGTCGCAGTATGATGCGGGGTACGGAAGGGGCGCGTCGTCACGATGCCCGTCTTTTCATCCAAAAGACCCGCGATACTATATACTTTCGTGACCTCGATCGCCTCCTCGAAGGAGAGATCGGGCATGATGCTGACCACGCACTTTGCGAGCATACTCTTGCCCGCGCCGGGAGGTCCGATCAGGAGGATATTGTGTCCGCCTGCGACGGCGATCTCCATCGCGCGCTTTGCCGTGCGCTGCCCTTTCACGTCGGAAAAGTCGAGATCGTAGCGGTCATTCGCTTTCGCATCCGAAAACTCGCGGTGAGGTGCGGGCGTGAGGTTGGTCTCTCCCGAGAGGAACTCGCACGCCTCTTTGAGAGAGTGGACGCAGTAACTCTCCACCCCGTTTATGTAGCTCGCCTCCGCGGCGTTCTCTGCGGGGATCAGGAACTTTCTGTATCCCTCTTGGAGCGCAGAGATCATGATCGCCATCAAGCCGTTGATGGGACGCAGTGCTCCGTCGAGAGAGAGCTCTCCGAGGATCACATAGTCCTTATATGCGGTGGTTTGCAGTTGTCCCGACGCCGCGAGGATACCTACCGCGATGGGGAGATCGAATAAGGAGCCCTCCTTCTTGGTATCCGCAGGAGCGAGATTCACGATCACGCGTTTCACGGGAAAGTGATATCCGCTGTTTTTCACAGAGGAGGTCACTCTTTCCGCTGACTCCTTGATCGCAGTATCGGGGAGACCGATGATCTCCACCTTGGGCAAACCGGCATTGATATCGACCTCGATATCCACCTTGTAGCCGATCAGCCCGTCCAATGAGAAACTATTGACCTTTGCTAACATCGTTATCCTCTGCGGCAGACTTCTTGGTGAAAAGTGCCGGCAGTTTCTTTGTAAAGAAGTCGGCGACCGCAAATGCGCAGGTCTTCATGAGCTTCCATACGTAGAGGAAGTAATTGCCCTCGATGATCACGACCCCTTTGATCTCCTCCTTGAGGATGATGCGGCAAGTCACGTAAGTGAGATAGCCGAGGAGGAGCACGTTTGCGATGGAGAAGATGATCAGCACGGGATCTGCGGCGCTCATCATGACGAGAGAACTATTCTCCGCCGCGCCGAAGTAGCCGCCGATCAGCATCGCGTAGGAAGTATTGAGCAAAGTCGTCAGCGAGAAGCCGCCGAACGTCTTGAGGATCCTGCGGTCACCCGTGATCATACCGTAAACGAGGAGCAGAGCGAGCGCGGGATAGATCAGGAGAGTATCCGACGCCGAAGTCATCACGAAGGTAAAGATGAAGGTGAACGCCGCGAGCAGGAGGAGATCCAATCTGCTCTTGGACTTGAAGTAGGCGAGGATCGTCACGATCAACATCGCGACCACAAAGATCCAGTTAAAGACGACGGATGCGGTATTTGCCGCCGCGGCGCCGAGGCCGAAGAGTCCGTAAACGGTAAAGGCATTCTCCACAAAGCCGCTATGCACGCTGAAGGACTGGCAGTATCTCTCGAGGACGATAAAGGGATGTCCCGAGGTGAAGTGCGTCAGAATGAAGGGGATCCCGATCAGGTACAAGCCGATGATCGAGGAAGTCAGCGCGATAGAGATACCCATCTTATAGTCGTCCGACTTAAAGAAGACGTAGCCGAGATAGACGAGGAGCAAGGGTGCGAGGAGCAGCGCCTCGGTCATAAAGAGCAACGCAACAGAGTAGTACACGATGCTCGCGATATACTTCTTGTCCAAGATTGAGGTGAAGGACAAGAGGATAAAGAGCACGCCGATCGAAGAGTATGCGCCCCACCCTGCGGAGAGGAAGAAGAAGAGGGGGAAGATCGCATAGATCCCCGCGAAGACTGCAGAGATAAACTGATTATACTTGCGATTTGCGAGGTAGTAGATCAAGAAGACGATCACGAGATCAGCGAGGACTGCGGGGATCTTGAGGAAGATCGAGAAGCCCATACTGCCCGTAATGAGGTTGAGCGGCGAGGCGAGCGCTCCCATCATCCACAGGAGATAGAGAGAGCCGATCGGGGCATATACCGTCTCGTCG
>CAMOTC010000021.1 GCA_946625545.1 uncultured Clostridia bacterium
AGCTCATCACCCCGATCGCTATCGAGCAGGGCTTGCGCTTCGCTATCCGTGAAGGTGGCAGAACCGTTGGTTCGGGCGTTGTTGCGCAGGTTATTGCGGACTAATCCCCTATCAAACACAATTAAGGCTGTTCCTGTGAAAGGGACAGCCTTTTTTGTTGGACGACCTCGTATAGCGGCGCATATACGTTGTTTCAACTGAAAACCACGCAGTTGCAGAAAGATAATATGTGCCTGCGGTATCTTTTCGTTGAGTCTCGTCTCTACGCTACTTCCGGGGTCGCCTTTCGAGGAGAGTGTTTTTTGTTTCTATCGCCGCTGCTTTGCGCTTTATTTTTGATTTAGGAGTAGTTTTCGGCTGTCCTAATGTGAAAAATATTTCATATTATATGGACTTTTCGGGCATTTCGCGGTATAATAGTATCATTCTGAAAGGGAGGACTGTATCGATGAGTGATTTACCCGAGAAAGAAGGGCTCACTGCGGACGTCGCAGAAGAGCAGAAGGAGTGCAAGAGCAAGGGCGAGAAGAAGTGTATCTTCCGCCGCATCTGGGAGTCGATCAAGGCGCATAAAGTACGTACGATCGTGATCTCCGTTGTCGTTTTCCTCTTGATCTGTGCGATCGTGGCGGTGTGCTGTCTCAGCGCGTTCCTCTTCAATCGTTTCTCGTCAGGTCTCGTTCCGACCGATGAGCAGCTCGCGGAGGCGGACGGACAGTATAAGCGCGTCGTGATCATCGGCGTGGATGGCGTAGGCGACTATTTCAACCACGTTTATACTCCGTATTTTGACAAAATGTTCTCGGATAAGACGATAGGGGATACCCGGATCAACGCGTCCGTCACTTACAGCGGCGTCTCGGTCTATCCGACCATCAGCTGTGAGAACTGGATGAGTATGTTCCACGGTGTCAGACCCGTCTATCACGGCTTTATCTTTAAGGATACCAATCAGCGCGTCGAGGCGGGCGAAAAGACCGATTCCGAGAAGTATCCCTCCTTTATGAAGCAATATCTCGATCAAAACCCCACCGGCAAGGTCTTCTCCTCTTGCACTTGGCGCGGCGTCAATAACGGCGTGATCGAGGACGATCCCCGCATCACGAAGTATAATACCGACGCTGAGCAGATCTATCAGTTCCTGAATAATGAGACCGTTTGGTCGCGTGTGACCGATACGACCTGCCAGCAGAACTACAAGCTGGACGAGAACGGTAATATCATCACCGAGCAATATACCGGCAATAAGATCGAGGAGATCAACGCTTTCGTTGAGGCTCCGATCATCGACGCCAAGGGGATCCTTAGGGAGTTCCTTACAGCGCAAGTCTTCCTGAACGGTTATAGCGATGAAAACGTCGCGATGCGCGACGCGATCACGATGCAGCGTGTCATCGAGGCGAACTGCTATGTCGGCGGGGACGGAAAGTACCACGAGAAAGAGGACGGCTACGCCATCTCCTATATGCACCTCGACCAGGTGGATCACGCGGGTCATAACTACGGCTACAGCAAGCCCGGTTACAACCATGCGGTCTCTCACGTGGACAATCTGATCGGCTGGCTCTACGACGCCTTTGACGAGGCGGGTATGCTCGAGGACACCCTCTTTATCCTCTGCACCGATCACGGTCACAGATATGCCGGCGGTCACAAGAACCACGGCAAGAATACCGACGAAGAGGTCAATATCACCTTTGCGGTCGCAGGTAAGACGGTAAAGTCCGGCACCCCCGGTAAGTACGTCAATACCGATCTCCCCGCCATCGTGAGCTATGCGCTCGGCGTGAAGGCGTCCGATAATTGGCAGGGGCTAGTTCCCTACGATATGTTTAGCACGTTGGCGTGATCTCGATAAGAGGCACGTCTCCTGCGTTACTTTCTTCGCCGATGAATAGTTGCGTACAAAGAGTGCGCGCCTATTCGTCGGATTGAAGAGCCTTGCTTCGACCTCTTCTCCGAACTCACTTGGAGTGTCTGCGCTCTGTGGGTATGGCGTTTGTGGAAGAAATGCACCCTCTGCGCTCTGTGAGTATGGCGTTTGGGGAAGAAATGCACCCTCCGCGCGTTGTGGGATCGGTGAAGACACGTTTGCAAGTTAATATTTTGACAGGAAAGAAAGGGGAGGACGAAGTATCGTCCTTCCCTTTGAAATAGGGGTAATACGATGGAAGAGATCAAAAATTCCGAAGAGAAAAAGGGCTTTTTCAAGAGGCTCGCGGAGAAGATCAAGGCGAATAAGGGCAAGACGATCGTGATATCCGTCGTGGCGTTCGTATTGATCTCAGCGATCATCGCGCTGTGCTGCTTGAATGCTTACGTCTTTAATCGTTTCGCAACGGGTATCGTCCCGACAGACGAAGACCTTGAGGCGGTAGCGGGTACCTACAAGCGGGTCGTGATCATCGGCGTGGACGGCACGGGCGGCTATCCCGGTGAGATGCTGGACGACGACGAAGGCTCCCTCCCGAATTTCAAGAAGCTCTTTGTGGACGGCACGATGACGAAAAACGGCACCAAGCTGAATGCTTCCCTCACCTACGAGGGTATCGCGGTGTATCCCACCATCAGCGCGCAGAACTGGACGAGTATGTTCCGCGGCGTGCGCCCCCCTTATCACGGTATCACAGGCTCGAGCTCCAATAAGGAGCTTTCCGAGGGCAAGCAGCCCAATGAGAAGTATCCCTCCTTCGTGAAGGTGGTCTTGGACGCACATTCCGAGGCGAAGGCGATCTCCTCCTGCACCTGGGACGCTGTCAATAACGGCACGATCGAGGATAGCCCCCGCGTGATCAAAATGAATACCGACTGCACGGCGCTTGACGATATCGTCTCGGGCAGGGAAGAGCTGACGGGCAAGGGCGCGGCAGAGCTCACCAAGGAGATCCGAGATGTCACCGCAGTCGACGGCTTCGCCGATCCCGACTATAATCTCCGCGACGCTGTCACCGTCCAGCGCATCATCGGCTCGACGACCACCGAGGACGCGGAGGACTACGAGATCATCTATATGCACCTCAATCAGGTGGATTCGGCAGGGCACAGTTACGGCTACAATAAGCAAGCCTACGCCCGCGCGGTCTCTCGCGTGGATCTCCTGATCGGTAGGCTGTACGACGCCTTTGACGGGGCGGGTATGGCGGACGACACCCTCTTTGTCTTCTGCACCGATCACGGTCATCGCTATCTCCAGGACGGCCCCGGTCACGGCGGCAATCGCGACGTGGAGGTCGAGGTCACCTTCGCTGTCTCGGGAAAGAGTGTCAAGCAGGGCACGATGGGCAAGTACGTAAATACCGACCTCGCTTCCATCGTCACCTACGCCCTCGGGGTGAAGTCTCCCGACGTGTGGCAAGGACGCGTTCCCTTCGACACCTTTACGGCGCTTGAATGAGATAACCAATAAGGATAGCAAGAAAAAGGCGGTTTTCTGCCGCCTTTTTTCTTTTGAACTAAGGATATGGAATGAAGTTTTGCGGCGCCGCGCTTTTCGCTGATATCCTGTTTGCCGCAACGGATAATACGATCTATTATTTCTTTACCGTTAATTGATAGATTTCGTCCTTCGGGACGCCGCGCTCGGCGGCGACTCTCTTGATCGCCTCTTTTTTATCCATTCCCATATCGAGATAGGTGCGGAGGTGCGCCTCGGGAGAGAGGTCGAGGTAGGGGGAGGATGACTCCTTTCCCTCCACGATGATCACGTATTCGCCGCGAGGCTCCTCCTCGTAGCCGCCCGCGAGGGTGATCTCGCTGAGCGTTTCGTGCAGTTTGGTCAGTTCGCGCGCGAGGTAAGCCTTGCGGTCTCCGAGGGTCTCATAGAGATAGTCGAGGATCGACTTGACGTCGTGTGGTCCCGCATAGAATGCGAGGGGAAGGGGGGAGTGCAGGAAGGGGGCGAGGCGCTTATCCTTATCCGACCTTTTTTCGGGTAGAAACCCGAGAAAAACAAATCCGCCTTCTAATCCTGCGAGCGCCGCCGCTGTCGTGACGGCGGTGGGGCCGGGGACGGTCTCGACCTTGATCCCTGCCTCTCTCGCCGCTTTGACGAGGATCGCGCCGGGATCGGAGATCACAGGCATGCCTGCGTCCGAGACGAGGGCGATCTCCTTGCCCTCCTTTAAGAGTTCGACGAGCTTTTCCGCGCCCGCTCTCTCCTTTTGTTTATAGTAGCTGACGAGAGGCTTCTTGATGCCGAGGGCGGAGAGTAGGATCGCCGTGTGACGGGTGTCCTCGCAGGCGATCATATCCACCTTTGCGAGAGTCTCTTTCGCGCGCTCGGTGATGTCCTTTAGGTTGCCGATCGGTGTGCCGACGATGTAGAGTGCCATAGTCTAACTGCGGTAGAGTGCCGCGACCTCCTTGCTCATATTCCCTTTCGGGTCTTTCGTAACGAGAGTCCTGACGGGGATCTCGATCTCATCGCTTTCTTTATCGATACTTTTCTCCTCGCTCTTTGCGAGTAGGGTGATGAAACTCTCGGGCGCCTTGTCCATCGAGGAGGTCAGATAGACCTTTTCCTTGATGGTTAAGCCGTGCGCCGTGACTTCCTTCAGATATTCTCTCTCGCGAGAGGTCGGGAAGATGACGTATGCCTTTCCCTCCTTTTTGAGGAGGTGGGAGATCGCCGCGAGCTCGTCATTGATCGTTACGGTGATCTCGTGACGGGCGATCGCCTGCATCTCGTCGTGGCAGACCTCGCCGCTCCCTTCTTTATAGTAGGGAGGGTTTAGGAGGATGACGTCCGCATCGCCTGCGGGGAGAGTCTCCTTTGCGTGGCGGATGTCTCCTTTCAATATCTCCACTTTCTCCTCGTAGAGATTGGCTCGGACGCTCCTTTTCGCCATATCCGCGAGGGTGTCTTGCAGTTCGACGCCGACCACCTTCGCGCCCTTTTTCGCCGCGACGAGGAGGCTCATGACGCCTGCGCCGCATCCGAGGTCATAGACCTTTTCTCCCGCCTTGATCTCGGCGAGATTTGCGAGGATCACGCTGTCCGAATTGAAGCGATACCCCTTCTCGGGCTGAATGATCACGAGCCCGCGCGCGTCAAGATCCTCTACTCTCTCATTCTCTCCGAGGAGTCCCTCCGCCTCTATGCGGCGCTTCGCATCGCGGACGAGGTCTGCGTAGCAATACTTCGGGAGAGATCTCGTAAAGAGCTTTTTAATAAAGGCAAAGAAGCCACCCGCCTCCTTGATACGCATTCCCAAACGAGTCGTCGATGCGAGGATGCTCGGGAGCATAAAGAGGACGAGGAGGGTGCTGATGACCGCGCCGCGCATACACATCATCGTGACTTCGCGGATGACCGCATTGGAGGAGACGGCGGTGACGCTCGCGCAGGCGGCGACGAGGATGGTCGCCGAGGTCAGGATACTCATCGTGCAGGACGTTCCCGCTTGTTTCGCGGCGTCCAAGGGATCCATTCCCTCCTTGAGGAGTCCGCGATACTTGTGGGTGATGAGGATCGCGTAGTCTACCGTCGCACCGAGCTGGATCGCGCCCACCACGATATAGGCGAGGAAGTTCAAGGATTGGTTAAAGATCGTGCTGATGCTGAAATTGATCCAGGTCCCGAGCTCGATCAGCAGGACGAGCAGGAAGGGGTAGATGAGATTTCTAAAGGAGATCAAGAGCACGATGAAGATGATCGCGACGGAGATCAGGGTGATATACTTGAAATCGCGCGGGGTGATCTCGCGGAACTCCGCTACGGCTTGCAGGACGCCCGTCGTGTAGGTCTTCTCTCCCGAGAAGCTCTCGCGCGCCTTGGCTTTGACCTGATAGAGGATATCGGTCGCCTCTTGAGACTCCACGTCGTACTCCTTGGACAGGGCGACGAGATAGAGGGTATAGCCGTCCTCGGTGATATAGCCGAAGTCCATGCCGAGTTCAAACAGGTCATAAGTGATCCCGAATTTGAGGTGCAGCTTTCCGTCCGATGCCATCGCTTCCTTTGGGATGAAGGAGAAAAAGCCCGCAACGCTCGTGACTCCATCGATGGTCCTAAGGTCCTCGGCAAAGGTCACGTTCTTTTGCGGATCGTCGGGATCCACGGGGACGGCGAGGAAGATCTGATCGCTCGTATCCGAGACGTAGGTCACGAGATCGGGGTCGCCCTCCGTTTTCGGCATGAAATTGAGATAAGATAGGGGGAGGAAGAGCTGTCCGATCAGGGCGGGTGCGAGGATCAAGGCAAAGATGATCACGACTACGACGCGATGATCCACGCAGAAAGAGGAGAATTTCTCAAACTTTAGGTCAAAGAGACGCTTGTGACCCGTCTTCGCCATGGGTTTCGCGAGCAGGATCAGCAGGCAGGGCTGCAGGACGATGACGGTCAGCATCGCGAGGAAGATCCCCTTGATGAGGACGCCGCCGAGGTCTGCGCCGAGGGTGAAACTCATCACGAAGAAGGCGGCGAAGCCTCCCATCGTCGTGAGTGCGGAGGCAAAGACGGTATTTAATGTCGTGCCGATCGCGCTGATCATCGCTCCCTTCTCGGGGAGTCCCTTCTGTCTCTCCTCCGAGTAGATCTGTGTCAGGAAGATCGAGTAGTCCATCGCGAGGGCGAGTTGCAGTATGCTCGCCGCGCAGAAGGTGATGATACTGACCTCGGGGAAGAGGAAATTCGTCCCCATATTGATCACGATGGAGACCCCCATCGTCAGCATAAAGACAAAGGGTTCGAGCCAATTCGCGCTGACCAAAAAGAGGATGATCAGGACGAGGACGACGGCGATGGAGAGATAGATGGGCAGCTCGCTGATCGCGTCGTCGTACACCTTGCGCGAGACGGGAGCCGTACCGCCCGAGACGTACTCGGCGCCCACCTTATCGAGGGCGGCGTTGATATTCGCGAGGGAGGCGCCCGCTTCGTTGGTGCTCGCGCCGACGTCCATCGTGATCATCAGCATATAGTTGCCGTCCTTAAAGAAGACGTCGGAGAGTTTCTCCTTTGTCTCATCACCGCCCGGCATCAGGTCGAAGGGATCGACCATGGTCCCATAGACCTTGATCTTTCCCATACTGCCCAGCCACATGATGTCGGTGACGTGGATGTCTTCTTTCGCTTCCTCTATGGCGCCTGCGAGTTGCTCGTAGGTCACGCTCTCGCCGCTAACGGCATAGACCGCGTTGCTGAGTATGCCGAAGTTTTCCGATAGGAAGTTACTGCCGTCCGTGGTGTCCGTTCCCTCGGGGAGATAGCTCATGATGTCGCTGTTGATATTCGTTTTCGTGATGCCGTAAGCGGAAAAACCCACCGCGATCGCGATCACGATGATGATGGGGATGCGAAATCGGATGATAAATCCGCCCACCTTGTCCATTATGCTTCTGAATAATCCTTTCTCTTTGTTTTGCATAGTCGTCGCCTTCAGTATATCACGGCGTAGCCGCGTGTCAAAGTCTTTTCGCCCTCCCTATACCGATCAATGGTAGAATTGTTTGCGGAAGCGAAGGGGGGAGAGCCCTGTCCGCTGTCGAAATTGTCTGGAAAGATAGTTGCACTCGCCGAATCCCGTCTGCTCCGCGATGCTTTTCAGCGAGAGCACGCTCTCGAGCAGGTGCTCCTTGACCTTCGCGATCCTGTAGTCGATGAGGTAATGCACGATAGAGACCCCGATGTCCCGCCTGAAGACCTGATCGCAGTAGGCGACGGAGTAGTTCATCGCCGCGGCGATCGTGCGGAGGGGGAGCACTCTCTTGTAATTCTCGTGGATATAGGCGAGGATATTCTCGGTCAGCTCGCTGTAGCCGCTTCGCGTGACGTGCGCGCGAATCGAATTTAGTATCGCGGAGGTCATATCCTCAAAAGCGGCGCGGGAATACGCTCCGCGGTCGCGGTCGATCTCGTTGCAGGCGTAGATCATCATACGGATCTCCTTCTCCACGCCGTTCTCGGTGTAGATTGGGAGGTCGATGAGCTCGTCGGTGCGGAAATTGTAGCTGACGTAGGTGGTCTTGCCCTCGGTGCGGAGACGCTCCCTCTTCGTACCGGGCGGGAGGAGGATCAGATCGTTCTCCTTTACGCGGATGAGGCGATTGTTGATCCTGTATTCGAGACATCCCTCGAGCACCATCGTGAGGTCGTGATAGGGGATCACGGAGGGGGAGATGGGCTCCACCTGCTTTTCCTGATGGAATCGGTAATAGTGCAAGGTGAGATTTGTCATAACTTTGTGCTAAAAACCTCCGATTTCATAAATAATCGCTATTGTTTTTGTGCTTATTTTGCATTATAATATCTTTAAGCGAGAAGGTCAAGGAAATTCTCCCCTTCGCGCAGAAAAAAGGGAATAGATCGCCATAAGGCGAAAAGGAGAGAAAAATGATCAAGTTAAGTGCATTTGCAGACGAATCGGACAACAGCTTGGAGGGGCAGATCGCCGCTCTGAAGAGACACGGCATCCCCTATCTTGAGATCCGCAATATCAACGGCAAGAACGTGATGGAGCTCACCGACGAGGAGGCGAAGTATATCCGTAAGCGTATGGACGAGGAAGGACTCAAGGTCTGGTCCATCGGCTCCCCCATCGGCAAGAAGGACATCGCGCTCCCCGAGGAGACGCATCTCGCCGACGCGAGGCGCGGCTGTGAGCTCGCGAAGATCCTCGGCGCAGAGAATATCCGCGTTTTCAGCTTTTACAACGTGCCCGAGAATGATGCGCACGACAAGATGATCGATCTTCTGAAAAAGTTTGTAGCGATCGGCAAGGAGTACGGCAAACGTATGTGCCACGAGAACGATAAGGGTCTCTACGGCGACAATCTCGCCCGCACCAAGGACGTCCTCGATCACGTGCCCGGTCTCTACTCGGTGTACGATCCCGCAAATTTCCTGCAGGTCGGCGAGAAGGCGGCGGACACCCTCGAGGCGCTCGCGGACAGAGCCTACTACTTCCATATCAAGGACGTCGTGGCGGAGACGGGCGAGCTCGTTCCCGCAGGCTACGGCGACGGCGATCTCAGAGGTCTCGTCTCTCGCATCAAGGGGGACAAGGTGCTGACCATCGAGCCTCACCTCAAGATATTCGGGGGCTACGTTCTGAACGATAAGACCGAGCTCAAGACGAAGTTCCGTTTCGAGACCAACGTCGAGGCGTTCGACGCGGCGGTGAATGCGATCAAGAAGGTGCTCGGCGAAGCGGGCTACAGAGAAGAGAACGGAGCGTTTGTAAAATGAAAGAAGTAAGATACGGCATCGTAGGCGCAGGCAACCAAGGTACCTATTACGCTCTCCGCTTGAATGGCGGCGAGGTGGCTTCGTCCACCCTGACGGCAGTCGCGGATATCAACCCCGTCAAGATCGAGGCGATCCGTGGGAAACTCTCCGACGGGGTCAAGTATTATACCGATTATAAGGAGATGCTCGATGCGGGCGTGTGCGACGCTGTGCTCGTCGCCGTCCCGCACTATACCCATCCCGAGATCGTGATCGAGTGCTTGTCTCGCGGCGTGCACGTCATCACCGATAAACCCGCGGCGGTCTATACCAAGCAGGTGGAGGAGATGAACGCGGCGGCGGAGAAGAGCAAGGCGCTCTACGGCATGATGTTCAATCAGCGCACGAACTGCTTATATCGCAAGATGAAGGAGATCATCGCCTCGGGCGGCATCGGTAAATTGCAGCGTGTGAATTGGATCATCACCGATTGGTTCCGCACGCAGAACTATTACGACTCCGGCTCGTGGCGTGCGACCTGGAAGGGCGAGGGCGGCGGCGTCCTCATCAATCAATGCCCCCACCAGCTCGACCTCGTACAATGGGTGGTCGGCGAGATGCCTGTCTCGGTAAACGGCTTCTGCAAGTACGGCAAGTGGCACGACGTGGAGGTCGAGGACGAGGTCACCGCTTATTTCGAGTACGCTTCGGGTGCGTCGGGCGTCTTTATCACCACGACGGGCGAGGCTCCGGGCACGAACCGCTTCGAGGTCAGCGGTACCAAGGGCAAGCTCCTGTGTGAGAATAAGAAGCTCTACTACTACAAGAACGCCGAGGATTCGCAGGTTTTCTGCAAGCTCTCCAAGGAGTCCTTCGCCGCGCCGAAGTGCGAGGTGATCGAGCCCGAGACCGACGGAGAAAATCTCCAGCACGTCGGTATCTTAAAGAATTTCACCGAGGCTATCCTCGGGAAGGCGCCCCTCTTCGTGAACGGCAGAGAGGGATTGAACGGCGTCGAGCTCATGAACGCGATCGAGCTTTCGGGCTGGAATGACGGCGCTCGCGTGGCGCTCCCCATCGACGGCGACGCCTACTACGAGGAACTCATGAAGCACGTCGCGGTCTCCCGCTTTAAGACGGGCAACGACAACGCGGTGGAGGGCACCCTCAATTTCGGCACCGGGTTTGTGAAAGTAAAGAGTGAGAAATAGCATGAAAATGACCTTTCGTTGGTACGGGGAGAAGGACTCTATCCCCCTTACCCATATCAAACAGATCCAAGGTATGAGCGGGGTGGTGACGGCGGTTTACGACACCCCCGTGGGCGAGGTATGGGCTCTCGAGAAGCTCTTCCGCTTAAAGAAACTCGCGAACGACGCGGGCCTCGAGATGGAGGTCATCGAGTCCGTTCCCGTGCACGAGGACATCAAGCTCGGACGCCCCACCCGCGACAAGTACATCGAGGCGTATAAGCAGAATATCCTAAATTGCGGCAAGGCGGGCGTCAAGTGCATTTGCTATAACTTTATGCCTGTCTTCGATTGGTTCCGCACCGACCTCCACTATAAGCACGAGGACGGATCGGAGTCTCTCGCCTATCTCGAGTCGGACTTTTTGAAGCTGGACAAGAGAAATCTCCGTCTCCCCGGCTGGGACGAGAGCTATTCCCGCGAGGAGCTGGACGCCCTCTTGAAGGCGTACGAAGGGATGACGCACGAGACCCTTTTTGAAAATCTCGTCTATTTCCTTCGCGCGATCATGCCTGCCTGCGACGAGGCGGGTGTGGATATGGCGATCCATCCCGACGATCCGCCGTGGGACATCTTTGATCTTCCGAGGATCGTGGGCAGGGAGGAGGACTACGACAGGCTCTTTGCCGCCGTACCGAATAAGCATAACGGCATCACCTTCTGCACGGGGAGCCTCGGCGCGGGACGCTTCAACGACCTGCCTAAAATGGCGGCGAAGTATGCGAGCCGTATCTATTTCGCCCATCTCCGTCAGCTGAAATTTGTGAACGATACCGACTTTTACGAGAACGGACACCGCACCGCAGACGGCAACGTGGACATCTACGCGATCGTCAAGGCGCTCGTCGAGAACGGCTTTACAGGGTATCTCCGTCCCGATCACGGCAGGAACGTGTGGGGAGAGGACGCGAAGCCGGGGTATGGACTCTACGACCGCGCCCTCGGCGCCGCCTACCTCAACGGACTCTTTGAGGCGGTCGAGAAGGATCTCAAGAAGTAACTATGATAGTGGAGTTTCAGGGCGGCAAGATCATCGCGAAAGGCCGCTACCATGAGAAAGCGAAGTACGACATGGCGGGAGACACCCTCTCGGTCGTGGCGGACGGATGCGGGGGACTGTCCTCTTATCGCGTGAATAACGTCGCGGGGGACTTTATCCGCACCTTTCTCTCTCTGGATATCTCCGTAGCGGGCGAGAGCCTCTCTCCCTATCTCCCAAAGACGGTCGAGATGATCGGCCGCACGCAGAAGGTATGCGTTCATGCGGCGCAGGGCGATCTCACGATGACCACCTTCCTTTCCGCACCGGTGAACGGCGTGTTTATCCGCGTCGAGGCATCTTTTCCCTTTGACCTATCTGTAAACTATCGCGGGGACGCGGTGAAAAGCGCACGAAATGCCTCTTTTGTGAGAGGAGAGAGCTTTATGCTGTCCTCTTCCGTAAAGGGAGACTGGGCGGAGGAGAACGCCGCCTTTTATCTCCCGCCGACAGATAGGGCGGATCTCCTGATCTCCTTCGTCGCGGAGGAAGGCGCGCATAAGGCGGCTTTTGCGGCGTTTGACAGTCATCTCGAAAGGACTCTTCGCGAGATAGATGAGGTCAAGGTCCCCTTTACCGTTAGGAGCGAAGCCGAGAGAGCGCTATTTCTCTCCGCCTATTTCACCGCACTCGAAAACTATAAGTCGGCGGGCGACTTCGCCGCCTTTGCGGCGGGGGTCAACTATATGGACCCGCTCCGCACCTATTTCCGCGATTCCTATTTCACGGTATTACCTCTCCTGCACTCTCGTCCCGACATGGTAGAATCGGAGATCTTGACCCTCGCGCGGGGGATCAAGGAGGACGGATCCTGCCCCTCGGCGGTGAAGAGCGACTTCACCTCGTTTTGGGGCGATCATTACGACAGTCCCTGTTTCTTTTTGATGGAGCTATACGACTACGTCACGGCTTCGGGGGATGATAAGATTTTGAAAGAGGTCGTGAACGGCAAGCCGCTCCTCGAGATCGCGAAGGCGGTCATCGACCGCATCTCGACGAGAGCGGATGACACGGGGCTGATCTATAAGGAAGGGGATTACAACAAACGCGACTGGGCGGACGAAGTAAATCGCGGCGGGTACGTTACCTTTGTGAACGCGCTCTATTACCGCGCGCTCGTCGCCGCGTCTCGCCTCTTTGAGTCTATGGGGGACGCGGTCGTCGCAGAGTACGCGCGCCGCGCGGCAGTCGTCAAGCAGGCGATGAACGAGATCCTCTTCGACGAAACGAAGGGCTATTACGTAAACTATAAGACAAAGGACTTCACCGAAGATAATCTCTCGATCGACACGGTCTTTGCGGTGATCTTCGGCGTCGCAGACGATGAGAGGGGAAAGCGGGTCTTGGACAATATGGAACGCCTCCTCGAGACGCAGCATAACCTCGAGCAGGGGGGCGGCGATTTCGGCGTGATGTGCGTCTATCCTCCCTACAAAGTCCCTAGAGGGACCTGTCATAAGTCCTCTCACCCCTACGACTATCACAATGGCGCGAATTGGTGCTATTTGACGGCGATGTACGCCTATGCAAAGTCATTGTACGGTATGGACTGGCGCACCCCGCTGCTTTCCTCCTTCCGCTATTATACGGAGCGAGGCGGCTATACCCCCGTCGAGTATTTTTCGCCTGCGTGCGCGTGGGGCTCGGCGTTGCAGGGCTGGAGCGCGGCGATGGCATTCACCTACCTTCACGCAGAAGAATGGTTTGATTAAAATAAAGGAGAAAAGATATGAGCATTCCTTTTCAAGTAGATTTATCTAATAAAGTAGTGGCGATCACGGGCGCAGGCGGTGTGATCTGCAGTGAGTTTGCCCGTGCGCTCGCGGCGTGCGGCGCAAAGGTTGCCCTCCTCGATATCAATTACGACGCCGCAAAGGCGGTCGCGGACGAGATCGGCGCAAATGCCCTCGCCGTCAAGTGCAATTGCCTCGAGAAGGCGAGCATCGTCGAGGCGAAAGACGCCGTCGTGAAGGCGTTCGGACAGGTGAATTTCCTCATCAACGGCGCAGGCGGCAATAATCCTCGCGCTTCGACGGACAACGAGACGATGACTCCCGACCTTGCGGGCGTCAAGGACTTCTTCGCTCTCGAGGAGAGCGGTCTCCGCTTCGTCTTTGATCTCAATATCACTTCGGCGTTTTTGGTCACGCAGGTCTTCGCCGAGGATATGGTGAAGACGGGGGGCAATATCATCAACATCTCCTCGATGAACGCCTACCGCCCCTTGACCAAGATCCCCGCCTATTCTGCGGCGAAAGCGGGCATCTCCAATTTCACCCAGTGGCTCGCCGTGCACTTCGCCCCCTGCGGCATTCGCGTGAATGCGATCGCTCCCGGCTTCTTCGTGACCAATCAGAACCGCGCTCTCCTCTTCAACGAGGACGGCACTCCCACCGCGCGTACAGGCAAGATCCTCGCCGCCACGCCGATGAAGAAGTTCGGCGAGATCTCCGACCTTATCGGCTGCCTCCTCTGGCTCTCGGACGACAAGGCGAGCGGCTTCGTTACGGGCACTGTTGTTCCCGTGGACGGGGGGTTTTCTGCCTACTCCGGCGTATAATCGATCCGACGCATTACGGCACGAATACTGCTCTACAACGTCAGAAGCGAGTAGTTACGTACAAATCAGTACGCGCCTACTCGCTTCTTTGTTGAGCGTTTGTCTTCGCACCATTCTGCGTCGGATCGTTTTTTTGTCGTTTGAGGAAGCATACGCGCCTGTGGGATTTTTTGTCGAGCCTCGTCTCTGCCGCCTTCTCCGCCGTCGTTTGAGGGCAAGAAATACGCGCCTACTCGCTTCTTTGTTGAGCGTTTGTCTTCGCACCATTCTGCATCGGATCGTTTTTTTGTCGTTTGAGGAAGCATGCGCGCCTGTGGGATTTTTTGTCGAGCCTCGTCTCCGCCGTCGTTTAGAAAAGCATACGCGCCTGCCCCTTTTTTCACGGAGCATTCGTCTCTACCACCTTCTCCGAAGCCGCATTTTGAAAAGAAAAGAGTGATCTGCTCTTTATCGGGCGTTTGTTTTCACGCTATTCTGCGACGGATCTTTTGTATCAGCGCATTATCTCAAAAACTTCGGTATAAAATTGCGGTCGGCGGCGCCGCTTTCTTGATAGTAGCAATTCGCAAAGTCGAGAGTGAGGGCGTGGGCGATGACTGCCTTGTATTCTAGGGACTTTAAGGGACTCGTGAGCTCGGGGAAGGGGGCGAGATCGCCGCAGGGAACGTACTGACCCATGACCGAGAGGTGGATCTCCTGTCCAAAGCGCTCTTTGATGCGGTCGAGCACGCGGAAGGAGTCCTTCGAGTGGGTGGGCAGGACGAGGTGACGGATGGCGAGTCCCTTTTTCAGGACGCCCGTTTCGTCTATTTCGTCACGGACTTGCTCTCGCATCGCGAGAAGTGCTTCCTCGCACCGTTCGCGGTAGTCGGAGGCGCCGCTGTATCTTTTCGCGAGGGCGTTATCGTAGTATTTGTAGTCGGGGAGATAGACGTCTACATAGCCTTTCAGGCTATCGATGGTCTCGGTGCTCTCATAGCCGCCGCAGTTATAGATGATGGGGAGCGCGGGGCGGTAGAGGTCGAGGGCGTCCTTGATGGTGGGGACGTAGGGGGTCGGCGTGATGAGGTCGATATTGTCCGCCCCTTCGTCTTCGAGCGCGCGAAAGATGTCAGCGAGGGCTGTGGCGCCGATGGGCTGACCTTTCACGCAGAAGGAGATCTTTTGATTTTGACAAAAGGCGCATTTGAGGTTGCATCCCTCGAAAAAGACGGCGCCCGAAGCGCCGTTTGCAGTCAAGTAGGGCTCCTCCCAGAAGTGCAGTTCGCCGCGTGCGACGACCGCCCCTTCGGGCGCGCCGCAGTAGCCCGGCGCTTTCTCGCGATCCACGCCGCACTTTCGGGGACAGAGGGTGCAGATCATAATAGATCCAAAACGTCCTTAAAGGTGTCGAGGACGAGGTCGGGCTTGACCTCGCTCTTCGCGAGATCCTCGCGGGTGGTCTCGCCCGTCAGGACGAGGATCCCCTGCATGCCGTTATTCACCGCGAACTTGATATCGGTGTATAGCCTGTCGCCCACCATCGCGATCTCCTCGGGACGGAGACCGTAGTCCTTCTCGATGTATTCCGCCATCGTCTTATGGGGCTTACCGATGATGAGATCGGGCTCTCTCCCCGTCACCGCCTTGATGAGCGCCATAAAGGAGCCGACGTCGGGAATGGAATGGGGGTTTGCGGGGCAGACGAGATCGGGATGGGAGACGATATATTCCTTGCCCTCAAAGAGGTGGTTACACGCGCGGGTCAATTTATCGTAGTCGAGCTCGGTGTCAAAGCAGACGAGCACGATGTCCGCACCCTCTTTCACGAGGGGGATACCCGCCTCTTCAAATTGCTTATAAACTGCGGAATTTGCAAGCAAAAGCACCTTTTTTCCTTTGCGTTTTTCGCGGAGGAAACGTATCGTCGCTTCGCCCGAAGAGAAGATGTCCTTCTCCGTCGCGGGATAGCCCATCTTGGAGAGCTTCTCGACGTATGCCGAGGCGGTCTTGCTGCTGTTATTTGTCAAAAAGACGACCTTTCTGCCTCCGCGGCGAATCTCCTCGAGCGCCTCGAAAGCACCCTCGATCTTTTCATTCCCCACGTAGACCGTGCCGTCCATATCCATCAAAAATAGCTTGACTTTCTTTATGTCCTTCATCCTCTGTACCTCCCGCTGTCAGCCGCACTTCAGGAGCGGCTCGATCAGTCCGGTCATCTTGATATGCTTGATTAAAGGATACCCCGAAACCGCTTCTCCCGTCAAGGATAATAGCATAAGTAGCTCGCTCGCAGAGAGGCTCACGGCTCTCTCTTCCTTGGGAGCGCGGCGGTAAATCTTCGCGAGGTGGGAGAGAGGGATCGCTCTTATGGTCTCGAGAAAGTCCTCTCTGTACTCCGCGGTCACTCGCCATCTCTCGTCGTAGCCCTCTGCGTAGGTCTTCTGCCCCACGATCAAGAGGGATGAGGCGAGAGAGCACTTTGCGCTGAGGAGGCGGAGATTCTCCGCGCGATCGGGCGGGGGACAATGTTCGAGAGGGAGTGCGCCGAGATAGGCTTCATACAGGCGCAGGAGGGCGTATGACGCGGGAAAGAGATGCTCGGGAAAGATCCCGCCCGCCTTTCTCTCTGCGAGCAGGGCGAGGATATGCGCGCTCCCGAGAGCGGCGGGAGAAGGGGAGATCTTCAGGAGCGTCAGTAGGGCGTTTACAGTGTCGGAAGGGGCGCTCTCCTCTCTTATCTCGGAGAGGAGGGTGAGTTTTTCTCGCAGGGTGCGGAGGGCGTTTGCGGGACTCTCGCCGTGCAGGAGCAGTCTCTCGTAGGCTCCGTCCGCTTCCTCGAGGATCATCGTCAGGAGATACCCCAGCCCGTGGCGGAGAGAGGTCGCGGAAAGGATGGCGGGATCGAGGATCACGCTCTGTCCCGGCGTGCATCCGACGGGGAGAGCTCCTCTCGTCCCGAGACAGATCCTGTCGTCCGTCGCGGAGAGGGCGGCATTCTCCGTCGGGAAATAGATCTCGGGGATCGCGCTCGGGATACGCGCCGCCTTCGCCGCTTCGATGGGACGTACGCCCCCTACGGCGACTACCGCCATGATCCCCTCGGGCGCCTTGGAGAGCTCGGCATAGAAGGATTCCGATCCCTGCTCGGGGATATCCCGCCTCGTGACCCGCATTCCCTCAAAGGTCAGCGCCGCCATCGCGTCGTCTCCCGCGAGTCCCTCCTCGGTATAGAGGAGCACCCGCCCGCCGTGCGATGCCTCTTTGACCTCCTTTGCGAGGGACTTATATCCCTCGTGAACGATGGTTATCTTGACGTTATCCTTTCCCATAACCCCTCCTATCGGATTTTCTCTCCCTATTATCCCGCGCCCGTCTCCGCGAAAAAGCGCGCCTTCGACCGTAAATTATCAAAATTTAGGTTATTTCTTCGTGAATGTATGGTAAAATTATCGTATGAGAGTAAAGACAGTTCTTTTGATCTTCATGGCGCTGATCCTTGTCGTGCTGTCCGCGGTCTCCTGCGGAAATAAAGAGTCGAGCGAGCCTACAGGGTATTATCGCTCCCTCTCTTCACGCGAAGCGCTCCGATCGGCGACGAAGGTCTCTCTCGGCGGATACGCTTTCGACTCTTTTCTGAATCGCGGGGAGATCAAGGTCTCCGAGACGCGCGGGGATATCACCTATTACGGCGTATTGTCGGGGAGAGGGGACACCGTTCTTCCCGTAAATTACACCACCATTCTCGCTTCGGGCGACTTTCTTGTGGCAGAAGGGGGCGAGACGGAGAGCCGCCGTATCGTCTATTCCTATAGCGGCAAGGAGCTCTACTCCGCGAGCGAGACATACGACGTCATAGACGTCGGGGGCGGGCTTTTCTGCGTCAAGACGCGCACCGCGTCTCATCTCTACAACGGCGATGGCGACGAGGTCCTTCCGGGGACTTCCCTCGACCAAACTTACGAATACTCCGCCTGCGGCGACTACGTGATCGCGCGGAGCGCCGAAAGGGGGCGCACCTTCGTATTTTATAATAAGACGAGCAACGTCCTTCTCTCCTTCTTTGATACCGCCACGAGGGAGCACTTCGTCTATTACGTCGGGGACAAGGACTTTATCGTGACTTATACGGATAAGCTCGAGAGCGCAGCGGGGTGCGACGTCGAGATCAAGCGCGACGAGGGCACCGTCTATTACAAGCAGAGCGTCTATCGCTATACGGTCGGCGTCGCCGAACCAAAGCTCTTGACCCCGGGGAAATTTATCGTCAAGATCAATAATAAATACTCGATCGGGCTGACCGAGTGGGATCGCGAGAACTACTCTCTCCTCGACGGATATAACGCGGTCTCCTACTACGCGACCGAGGGGCGCGTCGCATCGGGGGCTCTCGATCACTATATCGCGGACAATGCGCTCACCCTCCTCAAGGAGCTCCCCGAGGGAGTCTCCGCTCTCCTTTCCCCCGTGGACGGGATCGCCGCAGTCCTCTCTAAGGATGGAGCGATACTCTACCTCGACGAGAGCGCCGAAGTCATCGGTCGCATCGACGACGCCGCATATCAGGACGTGGTCTTTACGGGAGAGGTGGTCGTCGCCTCCAAGATCGTGGAGTCGGGGGTGGTCAGACGGGGCGGATTTGACAGCGAAGGGCACAACGTCATTCCCTTTGAATACTCCTATATATCCGCATTTGTCGGAGGAAAAGCCATCGCGACGAAAGGGGGCAAAGCCTACGTCATCACGACGTCGGGAGCAGAGAAGACCTATATCGGGGACTATATCCTCCCTTACTACTTTGACGGATTCTATCAGACGGACGAGGGCGGATACATCGGCGCGGCGTCGTTCGATGGGGTAAAACTGATTCCCGCGAGCTATACCTCCTATACCGCCGTGACCGCCTACGAGGGGAGCGTGTACGTCGCTCTGAGTCTCGACAACGTGACCGACGTGTATCGTTTGTACTGAGTTTCGGATTTTTTATTCGGATTCGCAAAACGCTTGACAGTCTATAATAAGGGTAGTTATAATAATACAGCCTATCGTGTGTAGGTATTTTTAATGCAGATCATAAAAAGTGAGGTTACAGATATATGAAAAGAACTTATCAACCCAAGAAGAGACACAGAAATAAGGTCCACGGTTTCCGTGCGAGAATGGCGACGAAGGGCGGCAGGAACGTCCTCGCGAGACGCCGCGCAAGGGGCAGAAAGCAGCTCTGCGCGTAACGATGCAGAAGCAGTACCGCCTCACCGATTCGCGTAGCTTCGATTATCTCTATCGACACGGCGCCGCGTATCGGAATGCGCTCCTCGTTCTCTACGTCGTAAAGAGCAGATTCTCCACTCCGAGAGTGGGCTTTTCGGTAGGGAAAAAGGTGGGCGACAGCGTCCGTAGAAATCGGACGAAGAGACGCCTTCGCGAGGCATTTCGGCTCGAGATGAGTCGGATCAAGACGGGGCAGAACTATGTCGTCGTCGCGAGAGTCGGTAGTGCGGAGCACAGTTACGAGGAGCTCAGAGAGGCGCTCCTCCTGCTCTTGAAGCAGGCGAACGCTCTCATAGAGGAGAATTGATATGGACAGAGCGGCGCACGTTCTTTTGACTTTTTATAAAAAGAACATCTCGTCGGCTCTGCCGAATCGTTGCATCTATACTCCGACCTGCTCGTCGTACACCTACCAGGCGATCGAGAAATACGGTTTGATCCTGGGCAGTATCAAAGGATTCTTTCGCATCTTGCGGTGCAATCCTTTGGCGAAGGGCGGTTTTGACCCCGTGAAGGAAAATTACAGAGGGAAAGCCAAATGGTTAATTTGACGTCATTTCTTATTTCGAGCGCTCCCGAGCTCAACAATTTGATCGGAAAGTTTATCTACGACGTGCTCTATCAGGGGATCGGCAACTTCGGTTGGACGGTCGTCGTCTTCACGATCATTTTGAAGGTGGTCTTGTCTCCGCTCGATATCTGGCAAAAGCACACGATGCTGAAGAATAACCGTGCGATGAAGATCATCACTCCCGAGCTCGAAAAGCTGAAGAAGACCTACGCGAATGCGCCCGACGTCCTCCAGCAGAAGCAGATGGAGCTCTACAAGAAGAACGGCTATTCGATGATGGGCGGCTGCTTGCCCGCTCTCATCACGATCGTAATCTTCTTCGTAGTTTTCGCCGGATTTAACGCCGCCGTGCGTTACGAGAATGAGAGGATCGTTTACGAGCTGACCAACCGTTACGAAGCTATCGTGGAGGAGAATCCCGAGATCGAGGAGGCGGACTTGGACGCGGCGATGGCCGTGGCGTATAACGAGGAAAAGCAGGACTGGCTGTGGATCAAGAACGTCTTTATGTCGGATACCTATGCAAATCCCGTGCCGACCTTCCAGAAGTTCGTGGGTAGAGGCCTCGGACAGATCGGCGGTACCCTCCCTGCGGAGACCAGGGCTCTCCCCCTCGTGTATTCTCAGTACGACGACGGATATAACGCAGTCATGATGCCTGCGATCAATTCTTACGAGAAGGACGGCTTCTTCGATATGAAACAGTGGAACGGATACTTTATCCTCCCCTTCATTTCGATCTTGCTCTCCATCTTCTCGGTCAAGCTCAGCAAGGCTTCGCAACCCGCGATGCCCGACCAAAACGACGAAAATGCAAAGAACGGACAGGGCATGATGAAAGTCATGAACTGGCTGATGCCTATCATGATGGGTATCTTTGCTCTCTTCTACTCGGCGGCATTCTGTCTCTATATGGTCACGAACTCCCTGATCACCGTCATCTTTAACCTCGTGTACAATCATATCGCGAAGAAGAAGGACGAGAAGTGGGAAGAGGAGCGCCTCGCCGCCACCTTCAAGAAGGGTCGCTGATTTTTTATCGATTTTATTGGATACGCCCCGACTCGTGCGGGGCATCGGAGGATATATGATAGTCATTGAAAAGCGCGCGGAAAGCGTGGAAGAAGCGAAGCAGCAGGGGCTCCTGCAGCTCGGCATGGACGAGACGCAGGTGGACATCGAGGTCGTGGAAGAGGGCGGCGAAGGCTCTCTCGCGGTGGTCAGACTCTCCACCAAGTGGAGCGAGGAGGACGACGTGCTTGACTACGTCTGTGGGCTCCTCGACAGGATGGATCTCGACTGTGCTCTCGATATCGAGCCCATCGAGTCGGGCTACAAGGTCACGATCAACGGCGACGACGCGAACTATGCGATCGGACACCGCGGCGAGGTCCTCGACGCGATCCAGTATCTCACGCAGATCTCCCTGAATCGCGATAAGGAGAATTATCTCAAGATCACCGTGGACGCAGAGAACTACAGAGCGCGCAGAGAGCAGATCCTGCGCGATCTCGCGAGAAAGATGGCGACCAAGGCGGTGCGTGAGAAGGTCAAGGTCGAGCTCGAGCCCATGAATCCCCACGACAGAAAGATCGTGCACGAGGCTCTCTCGGAGAATGAGGACGTCACCACCTACAGCACGGGCAGCGAGCCCAATCGTTATATCACGATCGAGCCCAAGCTCCCCGAGAAGGTGTACGGCAC
>CAMOTC010000022.1 GCA_946625545.1 uncultured Clostridia bacterium
CTTTTTATTATTCTGCCCTGAGACGAGCGACGATGGGTTCGTCTGCGGGGCAGAAGGTATAATCGTGGATTTCGTCGGGGGTGATCCAGGCGATCGCGTTCCCCTCCATCGAGGTAGGATCGCCCTCCGCGATCTCTGCGCGAAAAAGGGTCAAGCGGACGAGAATATCGGGATAGTCGTACTCCACCGTCATATACACTTCGCCGACAGAGACCGTGACCCCGATCTCCTCGCGGCATTCGCGAATGAGCGCCTCCTCGAGGCTCTCGCCCGCTTCGGCTTTACCACCCACAAACTCCCACATCCCTGCTCTCGCCTTCCCTTCCGGGCGGCGCGTGATCATAAAGCGGGAGCCGCGATAGATGAGTGCGGCGACGACCTCTCTGCGAGACTTACCTTTCTCCATACATTCCTCCTGTATATCATCATTATACCGCGAAGGATAAAAAAAGAAAAGGAAAATCAATATCCCAAAAACTTCGTCCCGAGCTCCAATACCTTCATTACGTAGGGACTCGCTAGGGAGTATCGAATGATCTTGCCGATGCGGCGGGTCTTGACGAGGCGGAGAGATCTGAGAAAGGCGAGCTGATGAGAGACCGTGCTCTGACGTTCGCCGAGCATCGCGCAGAGATCGGTCACGCACATCTCGGTAATACACAGCGAGGAGAGGATCTTTACCCGCGTGGCGTCGCTGAATACAGAGAAAAAGTCCGCCATATCGGCGACGATCTCATTCTTCGGGAGGTAATATTTGATCACGTTCTCGTCGTGATCGCTGAGGAGGAGGGTCTCTCTGCCGGACGATCTATTCACACTTTCCATACTATCCGACATATAAAAGCACTGTCAACGGCGAAGTTCGTCGACTCTTGTCTAATTAGAAAAAATATCCAAAAAAGGAGGAATACTATGCTGAACGGAGGAATGCTCCTCATACTTTTACTGCTCCTGATCTACACTTTCGGTGGGAGCGGTAGCTTGACGACGGAAAACCTGACCTTGATCATCCTCGCCCTCTCCTTCCTCGTAGCGGGAAATCAATCGGAGAGCGAGAGCGGCTGTCCGAACTTGCAATAATCGAGAGAGGAAGGGAGGATTATTTCTTCTTTAAGATGGGTGCGAGGCGCCTTTTCAAGACGTCGCACAAGACGGTAAAAGCAAAATGAAAGATCACAAAGACGACCACCACGCCGACGTAGATCACGAGATACTTGCCCCAATCGGGGAGGGTATCCACGATGGGAAAATCGCCGAGGGTGAGCCCGATCGCGTAAAAGGTCGCGAGAAAGGCGAGACAGGCGAATACAATCTCGATCGGGAGGACAAAGAGCCTCCTCTTTAAGTATTTCCACAAGAGGTAGTCGATGATGGGATAGAGTCCGAACATCAGGACGAAAGGCATCACCGCGATATATCCGACGAAAAGGAAAGAGAGCCCTGCCGCCGCCACGTAGGCGAGCACAGACCCTCTGAAACTGTCGATCATCATCGGGAGGGTCAGGACCACCGAGGAGACCGCGAGAAAAGTCAGAGTGAGTACCCCCACAAAATGAGAAAGCACCACCGCGATCACCGCGAGAGCCGCGGTAACACCCGATAGTGCTATTTCTTTGCCTGTGATCTTTTCCATCTCAGCAGCAACGGATGAGGTCGCCGCCCATACATTCGCAGCAGCAGTCCGCGCAGATCAAGCTCGTACAGCAGTCGCTCGCCGTGCGACGACGGGTATAGTCGTCGTAGGGATCGTAGCTCCTCTGCTGTCCGCCCGCACTTGCCGCGTCAGCATTCGCGCCGCTGCTCGTACGCGCCCTGTCGGAGCCGTCGCCGCCCTCTTCGTGGCGCTTCATACGCTCGAGCGTATCTTTATACTTCTGATTCTCGGGATCCATATTGATCGCCATCTCGAGCTGTGACTTTGCCTCGTAGTTCCAGCCCTTGCTGTGATAGACCGCGGACTGGAAATAGTGCCATTCAGCATTTCTCTCCGAGACGTTATCGAGAGCCGATTGCGCCTTGTCGAGATCCCCTTTCTTGAGGAGATCGGCGACGTGGGTATAGACGTCCTTTACCTCGCTCCCCTTGGAGAGCATCTCCATCGCGTCCTGATAGGCGTCCTCGATCTCTGCGAGTTTCTTTGCCGCCTTTTTGCCTTCGTCACCCTCGATATGGATGCGAGAGCGATACTCCTCACGGAGCGATTCATAAGCCGACTGGACCTCCGACTGAGTGGCGCCCTTGTCGAGTCCCAATACTATAAACGGATCTTTGCGCATTTGCCCTCCTCCTTATTCAGCACCATCGAGATACGATTACGCAGTCCGTACCAAAGGGTATTTGTGACTACGCCCTCGTTCTCTCCCATTTTTACGTCGCGATACGCTTCTTCCACGCCGCGAACGATGTCTTCCATAATAAAGGCGAGATCCTCCGATCTCTTCTCTTTGAGCTCCTTGAAATCCTTTGCGCCGAAGGTGCGACGAAAGGCGTTGAATCGATCTTTCTTTCCATCCTCGTCATAGTCGTCGAGCGCGTCGATGAGATAGACGTATTTCCCGAGGAGATATCCGAGTTTCTCCACGGCGGGAGTACTCTTTTCTCCTGCGAAATATCGAAACACCTTGCGCATCATATCGGCAAAAGGCTCCGCCGCGCCATCGAGGGCACACCCTTCCTTTTCCTCTTTGATCTGTCTCTCGGCGCACTCGTCCGCGAGAGCGGCGAGCTCGGGAGACTTTTTCCGCGCCTTCTTGATCTGACGGGAAAAGAGCAGTCTGCGAAGGAAGGAGGAGTCGCCGTCCGCTCTGTCGTCCTTGATCTTGAGCCCTGCGAGGATCAGATTCAGCCTCGCGATCTCACGCATCAAGGGGGTCACGTCCACGACGGGACGCTTCTTGGGATTTAGGATACAGCGCTTCATCACGATCTCCCTTTTTTCCTCTCTGAGATCGTGGAAAAAGGCGCTGATAAAGGCGATATCGTAGTTCACCGTCAGACGGGCGATCTGCCCGCTCTCCTTCTTCATCGCGTGGCATACTCCGCAGTAATTCGCGCGAAAAAGGACAAAGTCCTTCATAAAGAGATTGGGTTTGTCGGGCGTCACGTATCCAAACATCAGATGATAAATCCTACCTTCTTTTTCACCTTTTGCAAGGTGCGCTCTGCGATACGAGCGGCTCTCTCGGCGCCCTCTTTCATGATGCGCTCGAGCTCCGCCTTGTCCGCGAGATACTCTGCATACTTCTTCTGCACGGGAGCGAGCGCCTCCACGACGCTCTCGCCGACGGCGAGCTTAAAGTCGCCGTAGCCCTTCCCTTCAAAACGCTTCTCCGCATCCTCGATGCTCTCGCCGCTGAAGGCGGAATAGATGGAGAGGAGATTGGAGATGCCCGGCTTATCCTCCGCATACACGATGCGATTATCACTATCGGTCACGGCACGCTTGAACTTGCGCATAATGGCGTCGGGCGGGTCGATGATGGAGACCATCGCGTTCTGATCTTTATCCGACTTGCTCATCTTTTCGAGAGGATTTTGCAAGCTCGTGATCTTCGCCCCTTGCTTGGGGATATAGGGCTCGGGGACCACAAAGGTCTCACCAAAGCGATTATTGAAGCGGATCGCGATGTCGCGCGTCAGCTCCAAGTGCTGCTTTTGATCCTTGCCGACGGGGACGACATCCGCCTTATAGAGGAGGATGTCCGCCGCCATCAGGACGGGATAGGTCAAAAGACCCGCATTGATATTATCCTCATTTTTGCGTGACTTATCCTTGAACTGAGTCATTCTGTCCAGCTCGCCGATATAGGTCATACAGGAGAGGATCCAGGCGAGCTCGCTGTGCTGCGGCACGTGCGACTGTACGTAGAGGATACTCTTTTCGGGATCGAGCCCGCAGGCGAGGAACTGCGCGAAAAAGCTCAAGGTGCGCGCGCGGAACTCCTGCGGATCCTGTCTGACGGTCAGAGCGTGCTGATTCGCGATGGAAAAGATACACTCGTTCTCGTCCTGCATCGCGAGCCAATTCTTGACTGCGCCGATATAATTGCCGATCGTGATACACCCGGTAGGTTGGATAGCGCTGTAGATCCTCATGCTTTACTCTCCCTTTACCCTCGATAATACCTTCTCTTTGATCTCGTCCTTGGAGAGGACGTCTGTAAATCTCACATCGAGATACTCGAGACGGTCTATCCCCTCGGGGACTTCCATACCCGTCAGGGAATGGAGCTTTTTCACCGCCTTGAAAGGATCGGCGATCTGACTCTCTCCCACAGCCTCGTACACGTCCTGTGCGAACTTATACGGACTCGCGGTGGAGAGGATGACGGAGGGGGTGGTATCTCCCGCCGCCAAATAGTAGTCGTTATACACGGCGATCGCCACCGCGGTATGCGGATCCACGACGTAGCCGTACTCGTCAAAGGTATTGTAGATGGTCTCCATCGTCTCGTCTTCGTCTGCAAATCCCGCCGCAAAGACGCCGAGCTTCCTCTTGATCTCCGAGAGATCGACGGAGTATTTTCCCTCGCTCTTCAAGGCACTCATTAGGGAGACGAGTCTCTTATCGTCACGGTCGCACAGCTCAAAGAGGAGGCGCTCCAAATTGGAGGAGATCAAGATATCCATCGAAGGAGAGATGGTCTTGTGAAATTCGCGCGTGGCGTCGTACTCGCCCGTAGTAAAAAAGTCGGTGAGTACGTTATTGATATTGGAAGCGCAGAGGAGTTTCTCGACGGGAAGCCCCATACGCATCGCGTAGTAGCCCGCGAGGATATCTCCGAAGTTGCCTGTCGGCACGACGAAATTCACCTTATCCCCCGCCTCGATCTCACCGCTCGACAATAGGTCGGAATAGGCGGAGAAATAGTAGGCGATCTGCGGGAGGAGTCTGCCCCAGTTGATGCTGTTGGCAGAGCTCATCACGTAGCCCGCCTTCGCGAGCTCGGCGCGTACGCCGTCGTCCGTAAAGATCCTCTTTACCGCAGTCTGTGCGTCGTCGAAATTGCCTTTGATGCCCGCGACGTAGGTATTCTCACCACCCGTCGTGATCATCTGGAGTTTCTGCATATGGGATACGCCCTCGTCGGGGTAAAAGACCATGATCTCGGTCCCCTCGACGTCCTTGAATCCCTCGAGAGCCGCCTTGCCCGTATCACCGCTCGTCGCGACGAGGACGAGAGTCTTAGCCTCCTCTCCCCTCTTTTTTCTGCAAGCAGAGACGAGCTGGGGCAGAACGGTCAGAGCGAGATCCTTAAAGGCATAGGTCGGACCGTGCCACAATTCGAGGATATAAAAGCCGTCGTCCACCTTGGTCAGCGGGCAGGTATCCTCGTCGTCGAAGCGGGCATAGGCGCGACATGCGATCTCGAGGAGCTCCTCATAGGTAAACTCGTCGAGATACTTGCTCATCACGAAAGCGGAACGCTCCGCATAGGTCATCTCCCCCATCGACTCGATGTCCGCAAGGGTGACTTGTGGGAATGATTCGGGAACGAAAAGTCCCCCTTCCGGGCTGATGCCCATCAGGATCGCCTCGCTCCCCGTCACGGAGCGCGCGGCGTTTCTCGTGCTGATATATTTCATCTTGTATTACTTCACCTTTTCGTTTTCGTATTTTGCGAGGAAGTCGGGGAGAGTGTCGGTGCTCGCGGAGAGGACGATCTCCACCGCGCTGTTCTGCGCCGCCTTTGCGACTTCATTATAGAAATAGCCGAGATCGGCGACCGCCTTATCCGTGATGCGGTGCGCGCCGTCGATATAGAGGATATCGATGTCGGAATTGGAAGCCATCACTCCCTTCACGAAGCCGGCGAGCTGCTCCTCGGTGCCCACGCCGAAATTGGTGGCGTTAATCACCCTGATCCTGTAATTGAGATCGAAATTATAGCGATCGACGTAGGTGATAAAGACGATGTTTCCCGAGGTCTTTTCCACCATCGCGTTGGCTTCGTCGATGAGCTTAGCGGTCTTGCCGCTTCCCTTGGCGCCATATACGATTCTTAACATAATGATATCCTCCTTAAGTGTATTTTTTCTTATTATACAATATATACGCGCGGAAAAAAACATCAAATCGCCTTTTTACACGCGAAATATCCTTTACTTTTTGCGCTTGATCCCCTTCTCTGCGATGGCGACGAAGCCCTTGTAGCGCGTCTCGTCCGCCTCTCTGACCAGCTCATCGAGCTCGTCGTCGCTCATGGCGGGCACTCTGCCGCTCGCATACATCTCGTCCACTCTCGCCTTAATAGCGGCGATCATGGGATCGGACTTCAGGAGTTTCTGCTCCTCGGGAAGAGAGTAGTGATTATTGATCCAATACGCGATGCCCGCGAGTCCGCTGTTATTATCCACGCAGACCGTGGGGGGACGGTGCAAGATCTTAGTGGTATTAAAGATATTGTAGATCTCCTCGTCCTTCATGAGACCGTCCACGTGGACGCCCGCTCTCGTGACGTTAAAGTCGCGTCCCACAAAGGGGGTGCGGGGCGGGATCTTATAGCCGATCTCCCTCTTGAAGTAGTCGGCGATCTCGGTGATGACCGAGAGATCCATACCGTCGGTGGTGCCCTTCAGCGAGGCGTACTCCACCGCCATCGCCTCCAAGGGACAGTTACCCGTACGCTCGCCGATACCGAGGAGAGCGCAGTTTACCGCCGAACAGCCGTATAGCCAAGCGGTAGCGGCATTCGTGACTACCTTATAGAAGTCGTTGTGTCCGTGCCACTCCATCTGCTCGCTCGGCACCTCGCCGTAACGCCACAAGCCGTAGATCGTCCTCGGCACGCTCCTCGGGAGAGAAGAGCCGGGATAGGTCACGCCGTAGCCCAGAGTATCGCAAGCGCGCACCTTGATGGGGATCCCGCTCTCCTTAGAGAGCTTCATCAGCTCCCTGACGAAGGGGACGACGTAGCCGTAGGAATCGGCGCGGGTGATGTCCTCGAGGTGTGCGCGGGGCACGATCCCTCTGTCGAGCGCCTTTTTGATGATGGAGAGATACTTATCCATCGCCTGCGCGCGAGTCAAATGCAATTTATTGAAAATGTGATAGTCGGAACAGCTGACGAGGATACCCGTCTCCTTGATCCCCATCTCCTTGACGAGCTCAAAGTCGGAGTCCGTCGCGCGGATCCAGCTCGTTATCTCGGGGAACTCGTAGCCGAGCTCCTGACAGGCACGCACTGCCGCTCTGTCCTTCTCGCTGTAGAGGAAAAACTCGCTCTGCTTGACGATACCCTTCTTGCCGCCGAGGCGATGAAGCATCTTGAAGAGATCCACGATCTGCTCCACCGTAAAGGGTTGCATCGACTGCTGACCATCGCGGAAGGTCGTGTCGGTGATCCAGAGAGACTCCGGTGTATTCATCGGCACGGTGAAAAAGTCAAACGCGGTGCGAGGCACGTTATCGTAGTCAAAGAACTCACGGAAAAGATTCGGCTCCGCGACGTCCTGCAACGAATAGGAGTAGGTCTGCTCCTGCAATAGGTGCTTGTGCGTATTATAGAAGATCATAGTGGCCTCCTTCGGTCAGTCCTCTTGACTGCCTTTGAGAAGTTCGTTCTGTTCGTTGAGTGCGAGGGCGTCCAGCATCTCGAGCATATCGCCGTCTAGGAACTGCTCCAAGCTGTAGAGAGTCATGCCGATACGGTGATCGGTCACTCTGCCCTGCGGGTAGTTATAGGTGCGGATCCGCTCGCTCCTGTCGCCGCTCCCGACCTGCGCCTTTCTCTTCTCGGCGTACTCTTTATCCGCCGCCGAGCGGTAATAGTCGTAGAGCTTGGACTTCAGGACTTTCATCGCTTTCTCTTTATTTTTGATCTGCGACTTTTCGTCCTGACAGGTCACGACGAGCCCTGTCGGGATATGGGTGATACGGATCGCGGACTCGGTCTTATTCACGTACTGTCCACCTGCGCCGCCCGCGCGATAGGTGTCGATCTTGAGATCGTTCAGATTGACCTCTGCGTCCACGTCCTCCGCCTCGGGAAGCACCGCGACGGTCGCCGCCGAAGTGTGGATCCTGCCCTGCGACTCGGTCGCCGGCACTCTCTGCACGCGGTGGGCGCCGCTCTCGTACTTCAGTTTGCTGTACGCTCCCTTGCCCGAGATCATAAAGACTGCCTCTTTGACCCCGCCGAGATCGGTCATATTCATATCCACCTCTTCGGTCTTCCAACGCATTCTCTCGGCAAAGCGCATATACATACGCATCAGGACGGCGGCGAACAGGCTCGCCTCCTCGCCGCCCGTTCCCGCGCGGATCTCCACGATGACGTTCTTGTCGTCGTTGGGGTCACGAGGAAGGAGCTGGATCTTTAAGGCGTCCTTGAGCTCAGCCATGCGTTTCGCGGCGTCGGCTTTCTCCTCCTCCGCAAGGGCGAGGAGATCCTTATCCGACTCATTTGCCAAGATCTCGTCACACTCGGAGAGGGACTTCTCCGCCGCGAGATAGGCGTCGTAATTCGCGACGATCTCGGAGAGTGCGGAATGCTCTTTTGCTACCTTTTGCCACTCGTCCTGTCGTGCGATCACAGAGGCGTCTATGAGCTTATCGGTAAGCTCGAGATAGCGCTCTTTCATCTTTTTCAATTGATCAAACATTTCTTTTCACCTTTACGACGCGATCGTGTCCTTCGAGGTCACGGAGCACTTCGACGGAGCCCATATCGGCAAAGAGTGCGGATACCGCCTCCCCTTGATCGTACCCGATCTCGGTGAGAAATACGCCGCCGACCATGAGATGACTCTCGATGGACGCGCGGATCGCACGGTAACAGTCCAAGCCGTCCGCTCCGCCGTCGAGCGCGAGACGGGGCTCTTTTTTCACGATCGCATCCAACCTCTCGATTTCCGCCGTGGGGATATAGGGAGGATTTGCCGTGATGAGGTCATATACGCCCTCTGCTTTTTCAAAGAGATCGCTCTTGAGTAGGGTCACGTTCGCGCCCGTACTCTCGACGTTCTCCCGCGCAAGAGAGAGCGCCTCCTCGCTGATATCCGTCGCGGTGACGTGTATCCCACCTTTTATAGAGAGCGCGATCGCGATCGCCCCGCTCCCCGTGCAGATGTCGAGGACGTTCAAGGCTTCCTTTGCGTCGGAGCGCAAAATATCGATATCTTTCAAGGCTTGCTCGACGAGGACCTCGGTATCCCCTCTCGGGATCAAGGCGCGAGGATCGCTCTTCAGCGTGATGCCGTAAAAGTCTGTCTCACCGAGGACGTACTGGAGCGGCTCGCCCTCTTTGACGCGGGCGGCGTACGCCTTGGCGCTCTCCGCCTGCTCCTCATCGATCATGGTCACGGTGGGGAGAGCACTCCTCTCCGTTCCGAGCACCTTTACGAAGATCCAGTCGGCGATCGCCTCCTTTTCCTCGATATCCTTGAGATCGGCGAGAATGCCCTGACGGACGATGCGATAGTCCTTACGGACGTTAAATCTCACGGTGGGAATGCTCTCGTCCGCATCCATCGCCATGACCGTCTTGAACGCGGTCAGGGAGACCTCGAGCATGGAGTCGTCGGGCTCTCTCGTCGTCAGGAGCTGGAACCACAGTCCCGGCTTTTTGAGAATGCGCACGAAGGGATTGTCAAATCTCGCGAGACCCTTTAGCACCTCGTACGATATGCCTGCGACGACGGGAAGGAGGGCAAGACGCGTCCCGAACCTTGCGAGAAAGGAGAGCGCGCCGCCGAGCGAGTCAAAGGTCGGCAGGAATGCGCTCGCGAGGACGCTGATAAAGACGGTGATCACGAGGAAACTCGTCCCGCAACGATCGTGCAGACGAGTCATCTTTCTCGCATTCTCCACCGTGAGCTCCTCACCCTGCTCGTAGCAGGTGATGACCTTATGCTCTGCGCCGTGGTACATAAATACCCGCCTGATATCGGGGACGAGGGAGACGAGCAGCAGATAACCGAATAGCACGATGAGCCGCACGCCGCTGGTGATCAGATTGCGATACACCCAATGGATCGACCCGAAAGCGGGGATAAGCTCAAGGAGCTTCACGACGCCGAGCGGGAGCGCGACGAAGAGACCGATGGCAAAGACAACCCCGAGGACCACCCCGATATAGATCGCGATGTCCATCACGCTCTTTTTGCTCTTCTCCGCGAGCCACATCTCGAGCTTGCTCGGCTCGCCGGTTTCCTCGCCGTACAGCTCTGCGGAACGGGTCAGCACTCTCGATCCGATGACCATCATAATGAAAAAGTTCAAGAAGCCGCGAAGAATGGGGACCTTTTTCCACCACTGCTCCTGCTCCTCGATCCTCGATGTCTCGAGCTCGATCCTGCCGTCTTCGGTGCGTACTGCGGTGGCGACGCTTTTCTCGCCGCGCATCATCACGCCCTCCAAGACGGCTTGACCGCCGATTTTCGATACGAACTTTCTCATAGACTACCCGTTTACGCAAAAACTGCGCCTAACTCGGCTGAACACAAAAAATGCGTTGTTTTCATTCAACAACGCACTTTCGTTTCCTTATTTATTTCTATTGTAGCGGTTGTTGAACTTTTCTACCCTGCCGCCGGTATCGATGAGCTTCTGCTTGCCGGTGAAGAAAGGATGGCACTTGGAGCAGATATCGACGGAGATCACGTCGGTCTTCTTGGTAGTGCCGGTTTCAAACGTATTGCCGCATGCACAGACAACAGTCGCTTTTCTGTACTCGGGATGAATGGAATCTTTCATGCTATACACCTCTTATGAATGTCTTTATGTACTGTTATTATACTTATACGCAGAGCGCAAGTCAACGGTTTTTACGCAAATATACGCAAATATTTATTAAAATCTATAAATATTACGCGCATAAGGGGTTCTTCCCGCCGCAAGCATCAGCCGAGGAGGGTGAAATACAGCCCGAGCGTCTTGAGCATATTTTGGACGACGTACAGCACCGCGACGGAAAAGACCGCGCCGAGCAGGAGGGCGCCGAGAACGGCGATCGCGTTCTCCGCGACGATCATCTTTGCGATATCTCCCCTGCTCGCACCCGCGGCGACGAGGAGCTCGCGCTCCCTCTTTCTGTCGCGATAGGCGGCGAGAGCGGTATTGAGGTATCCCGCGAAAGCAAAGAACGAGACCAAGATCTCAAAGAGAGTAAAGACCCGCATATAGGCGAAAGCGAGATCGGTCACGTAGCCAAAGGCTTCGTCAGTCGTAACGACCGCCCCTTCGAGGGCATACTTCTCCGCGAGTCGGGAATAGGCGTCCTCGCCTCCCGACGCCAAGCAGACGTTGGGGGAGATACCGAGACCAAGGAGATCGGTAAAGACGAGAGTCAGCGGGGTGTCGATCAGGGACGCGATCACGAAATCCACCTTTTTTCCGTCGAGGATCAAGGTAAAGGTGTCCCCGACGTCCAGTCCGAGTTTCAGCGCGAGACCGCCGCCGATCGCCGCCTTGCGCTCTATTGAGCCGGCGAAGGAAGCGACGTCCACCCCGAACTCCGAAGCGCGAAAGACCCGATCATACTCCTGTCCGTTCGCCGCAAAAAGGGTGACGGTATTGCCACTGTGACCGTCGATCTCGGTGCGGGGCGCGAGGTAAGCGAGATAGCTCCCCGAGACACCCTCGACTTCCTGCGCCCGGGCGGCGATATCGGGGAGAGAGTCACTGCTCGCCGAGATCATAATCTCGGCACGAAAGATATCGTTAAAGGCGGAGAGCTGATGTTTCGCCTCTCCGAGGAGCACGCCGACCGAGACCACCGCCATAATCGCGATCGCGAGAAGGCGTGCGCCGGAATGGATATGCCTGTCGTGTTTCGCTCCGCTCGCGGCGAGATGGATCTTGCTCATGGCGGGAGCGTCCCTCGTCACACGAGAGAGGAGAGAGGCGATCCCTTTGATCACGATGGGCGCAAGGGTGAAAAGCGCCGAGATCAAGGCGAGGAAAGCAAAGATGCCCACGACGAGCGCCGCATCTGTCGAGGCGAGCGCCGTCCATATAAAGAGGACGACGGAGATCCCTCCCGCGATTGCGGCGGGGAGCGCCCTGACGGGTCTGACGGGAGACGCCTCGTGCAGCATATCGTAGAGAGGAGCATAGGAAAGGCGCAGAACGGGGATGACGGCGGAAAGGAGTGCGAGAATGATGCCGAAGAGGAGTCCGAGGAGGATCGCTCCCGCTCCCACGGTAAAGCTCACGATCGTGCCTGTCAACGCGCCGAATAGAGCACTCACACCGAAACTCACCCCGAGTCCGAGGAGAGAACCTATCAGAGCGCATACCAAGACTTCCGCAAGGAGATAGAGAGTCAAGGCGCCGTTCGTCGCACCAACGCTCTTAAAGAGAGACGCCGTGGCGACGCGATCCTTCATCACGAGAGTGACCGCCGTATAGATCAAGATCGCACCGAGCGCGGCGACGATCACCGCGATCACAAAGAGGAGAGTGCTCTGATAGGACAAGGTGACCTCGACCTCGCGCTCCGAGATGGGAGATGCGACGTGAAAGAGGGGATTTCCCTCCACGATCGCCACCTCTGCATCCTCTTCGCTACAGCCGAGAGTTTCCAGCTTTTCTGCGGATAAGTCGATAAAAAAGCGATTATAGACCTTCACCCCGCCGAGAGAAAGGAGACGAGAGGCTCCCTCCTCGCTAAAGAGGGCGTCCGCCTTGCGAAAAACGCCGACGTTCTCCGCGATCCCCGCCACCTTGACGATGAGATCGCTCTCCGAGCCGTAGCGTGTGGCGTAGAGATAACTGCCGACGTGGGCGCCGACCTTCTCCGCGAAGGTTTGAGAGAGTACGATCCCCGTATCCTCTCGCGCATAGTCTCCCGCGACGAAGGTCACGGCGTTATACTCCGCGAGGCGGGATAGATCGGTCGCGTATATCTCCGCAAAGGGGCCCTCCCCTTTCGCCCCGATCGAGGCGTAAAAGTCGTAGCCTGCGTATAATTCGCCGTATGGAGATACCGTCTCGGATAGAGTGCGGCAGATCGCGCTGTCCGCCGTAAGATAATAGGTGGAATACTCCTCCGAAAGCGCCGCCTCGAGCTCGCATTCGCCCGATAGCGCGCGGTAACTGCTCTCCGCCGTATCGCGCACCGAGGAGCGCAGCGTGAGTGCGGAGACAAAGGTCGCCACGGCGATCGCCACGGTCAAGACGACGATGATCGGCTCCCAAATCTTTTTCTTTAAGCCGAGAAGGAGACTCTTTAGAAATATCACGAGATCCTGCCGTCCTTTAGGTGGATGCGGGTACGCCCGTACGCCGCCCCCTGCTCGCTGTGCGTGACCTGCACGACGGTGACGCCGTAAGTTTTATTGAGATCGGACAAAAGGCGCATGACCGCCTCGGCGTTCTCGCTGTCGAGATTGCCCGTCGGCTCGTCGAGGAGGATGACCTCGGGATCGTGGATCAAGGCGCGAAGGATGGCGGCTCTCTGCTGCTCACCGCCGGACAGAGTGTCGGGATAGGCGTCGAGCACCGCTCTCAAATGGGTAAAGGCGACGAGCTCGTCGAACTTGTCCTTATAGAGAGAGGGTTTCTTGCCGTCCAGAACGAGGGGGAGGAGAATATTCTCCCTGACCGTCATCGTGGGGATCAGGTTAAAGAACTGATAGACGTATCCGAGCGAGGTGCGGCGCATCTTCGCAAGCTCCTTTTCCGAGAGAGAAGCGATATCCACCCCGCCGATCCGTACGCTACCCGCGTCGGGTCTCAAGACACCGCCCATAATGGCGAGGAGGGTACTCTTGCCGCTGCCGCTCTCACCCGTGATCGAGAGAAAATCTCCCGAAGAAACCGTAAAAGACAGGGAATGCAATATCTCCCGCCCGAAACTCTTTGATACATCTGAAACTATGATATCCGACATACTTACCTCACCAGATCGGCGTATTTGGCGCCCACCGTCCGTTCAAAGGACGCGGGAGCGGCGGAGAGGAAGACGCCGAGCTTCCCCGCGCTCGTGACGACCTCGTCAAAGAGGATCGCCGTCTCGTCGAAATAGGTCGGGAAGGCCTTTTTCATCCCGATAGGACTGCACCCGCCGTGCACGTATCCCGTCAGCGGGAAGAGCCCTTTTTGCGGGAGCATCTCCACGCTCTTGATCCCTGCCGCTTTCGCCGCCTTCTTGAGATCGAGAGTCTCGCGAACGGGGATCACAAAGACGTAGTGCGCGAGATCGGAACCCACCGTCACGAGGGTCTTGAATACCGAGGCGGGGTCTCGCCCGAGCATCTCCGCCGCCGCCTTGCCGTCCTCGGGGATCTCGGAGAGATAGTAGGGTGTGTACCCTTCTCCCTTCTGCTCCAGAATGCGCATCGCGTTGGTCTTCTCGTATTTTTCCATACAAATAGTATAATCTTAGAGTAACTTTTTGTCAATCGCGCGCATAACGATAGAGAATCCTTGACTTTTCACTTCCTGCGGCAATACAGTATAGATATGAACGTGCGTCTCGATAAAACAAAACTTATGCGCTATGCCTTTCTCCTCGCCGCGGCGATCCTATGGGGTTTTTCTTTCGTCGTACAGGCGGTGGACGAGATCGCGCCTTTCACCTTTACCGCGACGCGCTCGCTGATCGGCGGGATCGTGCTCATCCCCGTCTTTCTCATCATGGATGCGATACGCAAAAAAGGGAGAAATCTCCCTACGCTCTCCCTTGAGGAGAGAAAAAAGTCGCGCCGCGCCCTCCTCCTCGGCGGCGTGATCTGCGGCGTCGTGATCACGATCGCGACCAACCTGCAACAATTCGGTCTCTCGATGAATCTCGAGGCGGGCAAAGCGGGATTTATCACCGCGATGTATATCGTGCTCGTCCCCGTGATCGGACTCTTTCTCGGCAAGAGAAGTCACTTTGTCGTCTGGATCTCCGTCGCCCTCGCGGTCGCGGGACTCTACCTAATCTGCGTAAAGGACTCCTTTATGATCAATACGGGAGACGTCTGTTTGATCTTTTGCGCGCTGGCATTCGCCGTGCATATCACGGTGGTGGATCACTTCGGCAATCGGGTGGACGGGGTCAAGCTCAGCTGTCTGCAGTTTCTCGTCTGCGCGCTGATCTCGGGCGTCCTCGCGCTGATCTTTGAACGGGACAACTTCTCGATCACCACCCTGCTCTCCTACTATAAGTCCTTCCTCTATATGGGCATCTGCTCCTGCGGCATCGCCTATACCTTCCAGATCGTGGGACAAAAGGGAACGAATCCCACGGCGGCGTCTCTCATCATGAGTCTCGAAGCCTCCTTCTCCCTGATCTTCGGCATGATCGTCCTCGGAGAAAAGTTGAGCGTCCGCGAATGGATCGGTATCGCGCTGATGGTCGTCGCGATCGTGCTGACCGAGACCAAGGAGCTCTTTACCAAACTGCCCTCGCCCACCTCGAACGAGCCGCCCGAGGAGCACTCTTGACGAATGCGCGCGCGTGTGATATATTAAGATAGATGAAAAGAGCCCTTTATTTCCTCTTGATACTTGCTATGATCCTCGCCCTTTCGGCGAGCTTTTTCGCCTGCGGGGATAAGACCCCCGAGGAGCCTGCCGCCCCCGACAAAGGGGAGCTCGCCCTCGCCCTCGTGGAGAGCGCCTTCCCGGCAGGACAGGAGGATAAGGCGGAGATCGCGTCCGCCATCCTCTCTTTACTCGAGAGGGCTGACCTCGAGGACGCAGAGACCATCGCCGTCCTCTCGGGACTCAAAGGAGACGCTGCTTTTATGACGGTAGCTCTCGATCTCAAGGCGAATACCTATACCACCGATCACGCGAACCTCTATCACACCCTCCTCTCAGACATCGCGACAGCCGTCGGCTCTCCCGAGATCGCGGGGAGAGTCTTTTATACGGCGGCGAGCAACTTTAAGACAGATCTCCCCTATACCGCATCCGACTGCGAAAAGCTCGCGCCTTTGATCCTCGGACAGGATCTCTCTCTCGGCGGCGAGGTATTCGAGGCGATCACCGAGGGAGAAACGGCGGGATTGAATGAGAAGGAAGTCAACACCATGATGCTCACCCTCGTCTCCGCCCTGCGCAAAGCCGTCGGGATCTCCTCCTCAGCGAAAAGTTATCTCCTCTCCCTCGCGACGGAAGCCGTAAACTCTTTCTCGGGAGAAGACGAGCTCGGCGAGACCCTCGCGGACGCCTTCGAGCAAAATAAACAGTACATCGTCACGATCGTCGCCGCCTTTATCGACGGATACGACGAGATCCTCTCCTTCGCGGCGGACATTCTCGACATAGCGGACGCACGTCTCATCATCGGTCTCCCCTACGAAAAGGAGGAGCGCACGATATACTACGGCTACAACTATGACAGCTGGACAAAGACGGTGATCTCCAAAGAGGAGTACGATGCCCGCGCGGGCGGGTACGACGAATATTTCGAGGATAACGCGACGGTAAAAGGCTTTACTGTGAACGGCACTTTCGTGATGATCAGTGACGAGGATGCCGCGCTCGCGGACGCCGCCTATCGTCTCAGCGCCGCATATAGCAGCTATCTCTCCCTCACCGACGAAAAAAAGCAAGCCTTGCAGTCCGGGATCATCAACCTTTTAGAGTCACTCGCCGAGGAGACGGAGCACGAGGGCGCCACCTTTGACGAACTCGTCACCGCCCTCTCCGCCCTCACGACCTTCGACCCGACGGACGGGATCAGCGCGGCAGAGAGGAGCGCGGCGCAGACTGCCGTCCAAACCTTTGAGAGCTTTATAAACGGCTATCTCCCGAGCGACGATTAAGCGGCGCGGGATCTGATTTCCATAAATCGTTATTATTGAAACGAACAGTAGCAAATAAAAAAACGGCGAGAGTGCCGCTTTTTTCTTTATGATCGACTGCTTAAAACTTGATCAATATCTTCAAATAATTGTTTTCGCTGTCCACGGAGTCGGTGAATGCGGTGGGGGCGGCGTCGAATGCCACCGTCTTGTCCGCGATATTGTCCACGCGCACGACTTCGTTCGCGAGGAGGTTGATCGCCGAGTTCATATCCGCGGCGCCGTTATTGATCCCCACGACGGAGAGCTGACGACCCATGATCTGCGAAATGTCCGCGTTCAGCTTGCTGACGAAGCTGTCGTATCCCACGATGCCCACCTTGCCCCCTGTAGCAGTCAGGGAGAATGCGAGCTGAGGCTGCTGTGCCGAGCGGCACTCAAAGACGGTGCAGTCCGCCATCTTGCCGCAAGTGATCTGATGGATGCGGCGCGCCGCGTCCTGCTTGGAAGAATTTATCCTATAATAGATCCCGAATGCCGCCGCCTCTTCGAGCTTTTTCTCCGAGCGGTCGATGATGATGGGGATCGCCTGATAGTAGATCGCGAGCTGAGCGAAAATCAGACCCAGCGCATTCGCGCCGAGAATCGCGACGTACTGCTCGTGCTTCAGATCGAGCTTATCGGTGAGACCCGCCGCGATGCTGATATACTCGGTGAAAACCGCCATATCCTCTGTGATAGACTCGGGAAGAGCAAGGACCGCGCTCTCGGGGAGCACGACGTAGTCGGAGAGATAGCCGTCCATATCCAAGCCGCGGGTAAAGATCCTGCCCTTCTCGTCCTTCATATAGGGAGAAAGCAGGACGCGCTCCCCCTTACGGAAGCGGCTCCCTTCATTCACCTCGCTGATGACCGCCGTGGCGATCCTGCCGGGGACGATGGGGAGAGATACGTCAGCTTGTCCGTCGTAAACGGCGATATCCGCGCTCGTCAAGCCGAGCTTGGTCACCTTTACCTTTACATATCCGGGACGAATGTCTCCCTGGACTTCCTCCATCGAGAGGGTCTTCGGTCCCACGATCTTCCATACTTTCATAACACACCTTCCTATCAAGGTAAGACTATTATACCACAAACGGCGAATGAAGTAAAGAAAGTGGGCGGGAATTCCATCAATTGATCTTTTCCGCAAAAAGTATGATATAATAGAGGTGCGCTCCGCGTTTCCGGTTTTTTTCAATACCTAACGCGCGTCGTTTATACGAGGAGGATACGGGGCGGAGCGTATGCGGCAGGATATGCCGCATTTTTATTACCATACAAGGAGGAAGGATATGATTTACGTAGGGATCGACGTGGCGAAGGACAAGCACGACTGCCATATCATGCGGGACGACGGCGAGGTGATCGTGGACAACTACACCTTTGAAAATTCGCGGGAGGGCTTTCTCTCCTTCGACGAACTCGTCAAGAGGAGCAAGAAGCGAAAGGAGGAGGTCAAGATCGGTCTCGAATATACGGGACATTACTCACATAACCTCATCGAAAACTTAAAGGCAAAGGGATACCCCGTCCTCGCGCTGAACCCTCTGAAGGTCAATCTGTATCGAAAGTCAAAGTCTCTCCGAAATACCAAGACGGATAAGAGCGATGCGAGGTATATCGCCGAGGTGACGAGCGAGACCGAGATCGAGAAGAGGCGCTACGTGGTGAACGACATCCACGTCCTGCGCTCGCTGACCAGATATCGCTACCGCATCCTAAAGACCGTCCAATCCACCAAGAACCGCTATCGGAGAGTATTGCAGGTGGTCTTTCCCGAGTTTGAAAAGCATTTCAACGTCAATTACCGCAGTGCGATCGAGCTGATCGGGAGATATTCCTCCCCGCGCGAGGTGCTCTCCGCGAACCGCGATAGCCTGATCCGAAATCTGAATAAGATGTCTTACGGACGCTACGGCAAGCGCGCCGACGAGCTCATCGAAGCCGCCGAGACCAGCATCGGGGTCAGTAATGCGGGAGACGCCTACGAGCTCAAGCATATCGCGAAGCACATCGCCTTTCTCGAGAGCGAGGTGGAGATGGTGGAGGAAAAGCTGAAGAGCATCCTCGACCGCCTGCACTCCCCCATCCTCTCCATCCCCGGGATCGGGGTGACAACGGGAGCGACCATCCTCGCCGAGATCGGCAATATCAAAAACTTCGACAACAGCGCGAAGCTCCTCGCCTTCGTCGGGTGCGAGCCCACGATCTACCAGTCGGGTAAGTACGTCCTCACCCGCACCCCGATGGTAAAAAAGGGATCGAAGTACCTCAGAAATGCGATCTTTCAGGCGACCAAGTCCGCCTACGTCATCGACCCCACGATGAGAGCCTACGTGGACAGAAAGCGCGCCGAGGGCAAGCACTTTTTCGTTGCCCTCTCGCACGGCATGAAAAAGATGGTGCGCATCGTCTTTGCGGTGCTACGGAGCGGCAAGGAGTACGTCGCCCCACCCCTCTCCGAAGGAGAGATAAAAAAAGAGGTCACCGCGCCGAATGGGGCAGTGACCGAGTCGTCATATCGTTAAAAGAGTTCTTGCAATTTCGCGAGCTCGTCGGGGTACTTCTTGGGGTCTTTCAAGCAGATGATCTTTGCGTCGGGATACTCCTTTGCGATGCGTTCTGCCGCCTTGGGTGCGGTGCCGCTCCCCGAGTAGAGGACAAAGGCGACATCCTTTCCTCCGAGGTCGATCTCCGAAAGGAGACGATTGATCGGACAGCTGAAACGTGCGTTCCATACGGGAGAGCCGATCACGATGCGATCAAATCCCTCGAGGGAAGTCTCCCACGGGAGCAACTTTGACTTGTGCCCGATGGTGGCGAGGAACCCGCCCGTCATCACAGACCAAAAGAAGGACTTGGGGAGGGGCTTCTTAGGGAAAACCTTCCTGATCTCCGCCCCCTTCTCCGAGAGACATTCTGCGACGACGTCACCGTTGCCGCTATGCGAATAGTAGATAAAAAGTGTGTTCATAAATCTCCTTTTAGTCTACGTAGTGAAATTGCGCGCATCGGCGCACAGTGAAGTTTGCTCGCGGCAAGTGAAGTTGCTCACTTCGTTCGCTTTTTTATATGGTATTAAAAAGGGTCGTTTCCGATTGAGAGCGGAGCGACTTGACGCCCTTCGTCGAAAGGGAGATTGTCTGCGCGGAGTGCAACGGAGCGGAGAGAGGGTTTTTCGATAGAGGGCTTGAAGGGCGCACGGTCGCAAGTGGCGAGCAGGAGCGTATAAAAACCCCCATTCCCGCCGAAAAATCGGCGGCAATCAAGCCCCCTTTGCCCGTTCGCTTCGCTCGCTTAAGGGTGTCCGACGAGGGGCGAATCAAGAAGACCCCCTATGTCCCCCGTTTTTTCTCGCTTCGCTTGAAAAACCCAATTCCACTTTATCCGTTCTCTTATGCTCACTAAAGGGTGCAAACTTCTGCTCCACATACCTAATAAAACAGCGAGCGCGGAGAACGCTCGAAGACAAGGCTCGGCAAGGCTGCGGGCGGGCGCGTACTTCTTATACTCAATCAGCGAGCGCGGAGAGTGGTGCGAAGACAAACGCTCCGCGAGGGGACGGATAGGCGCGTACTTACTCCACCAGCTAGGGTGAGAACCCTTCCAACCCTTCAACATGGTGCCCGCGAAGAAGGGGGTAGAGACGAGGCTCACCACCACACCTCAATCAGCGAGCGCGGAGAGTGGTGC
>CAMOTC010000023.1 GCA_946625545.1 uncultured Clostridia bacterium
TCTTCGGGGGTGCCTTCGGCAACGATACGTCCGCCGCCGTCACCGCCGTCGGGACCGAGATCGACGATATGGTCGGCGACCTTGATCACGTCGAGGTTATGCTCGATGACGATCACGGTATTGCCCCCTTCGGTCAGTCGGTTCAAGATGGTGATCAGCTTGTCCACGTCGTAGCTATGCAGACCCGTCGTGGGTTCGTCGAGGATATAGACCGTCTTTCCGGTAGAGCGACGCGCGAGCTCTGTCGCGAGTTTGACGCGTTGCGCTTCGCCCCCCGAGAGCTCCGTCGCGGGCTGACCGAGCTTGATATAGCCGAGACCCACGTCGTAGAGCGTCTTGATCTTATTATAGATCCTGGGGAGATTGCGGAAAAATTCGCACGCCTCCTCCACCGTCATCGCGAGCACTTCCGAGATATTCTTTCCCTTATAACGCACCTCGAGGGTCTCGCGATTATACCGCTTGCCGCCGCATACTTCGCAGGGGACGTAGACGTCGGGGAGAAAGTTCATCTCGATACGCATCACGCCGTCACCCGAGCAGTTTTCACACCTGCCGCCCGCTACGTTAAAGCTGAAGCGCCCCGAAGTATAGCCGCGCTCTCTCGCGTCGGGAGACTTCGCGAAAAGATCGCGAATGTCGGTAAAGACTCCCGTATAGGTCGCCGCGTTGCTCCTCGGCGTCCTGCCGATCGGGGACTGATCGATGTCGATGACCTTATCGAAATATTCGACACCCTTGATCGCACGACACTTGCCGCTATTTACCTTTTTGGAGCCGTTAAGCTGTTTGGAGAGCTCGGGATAGAGGATCCCTCCCACGAGGCTGCTCTTGCCGCTGCCGCTGACCCCTGTCACGCAGGTAAAGAGCCCCACGGGAAAACGTACGTCGATATTCGCGAGATTATTCTCCCTCGCACCGAGGATCTCGAGGTATCTGCCGTCGGGTTTACGGCGCTCTTCCGGGACGGCGATCTGACGCTTTCCCGAGAGGAATTGACCCGTGATGGAGTCCTCGCACTGCGCGATCTCCTCGGGCGTACCCGTCGCGACGACCTCGCCGCCGAGCACTCCCGCCATGGGTCCGATATCCACGACGTAGTCCGCACTGCGGATCGTGTCTTCGTCGTGCTCCACGACGATCAGCGTGTTGCCCTGATCGCGGAGTCGCTTCAAGGCTTGGATGAGCTTTTCATTATCCTTTTGGTGCAGTCCGATACTCGGTTCGTCGAGGACGTAGAGGACTCCCACGAGTCCACTGCCGATCTGCGTGGCGAGACGGATCCTCTGCGATTCGCCGCCTGACAATGTCGCCGCCGAGCGAGAGAGGGTCAGATAGCCGAGTCCCACGTTCACGAGGAAGGCGAGACGCGCCTTGATCTCCTTCATCACCTGCGTTGCGATGATCTCCTCGCGTTTGGTGAGGGTGAGGGAGTCAAAGAACCCTTGGAGATCCTTGACGCTATGATCGCAGAGATCGGAGATATTGACCCCGCCGAGGGTGACGGCGAGCACCTCTTTCTTGAGCCTTTTCCCTTTACACACCGCGCAGGGGACGACGCGCATCAAGCGCTCGTACTCATATTTCATAAAGACGCTGTCCGTCTCGTCGTAGCGGCGATTGATCAGATTTACGATCCCTTCAAAGGTCGTCTTATGGCTTCCCGAGAACGCCTGCGTCTTGTACTCTACTTCAAAGACTTCTCCGTGATTGCCGTATAGGATCATATCCATGATCTCGTCGGGGAGATCCTTCAGGGGGGTATCAAGGGAGAAATCGTACTTTTTCGCAAAGGCGCGCATCATCATTTGGACGGTCTTGGACTCCATACTGAAGCCGATATTATTGATCGCACCTTGATTCAAACTGAGATTTCTGTCCTTCACGATGAGATCGACGTCCGCCTCGAAGCGGAAGCCGAGTCCGTGACAGGCGGGACAGGCGCCGAAAGGACTGTTGAATGAGAAAAATCTAGGAGTGATCTCCTCGATCGCGACGTCGCAGTCGGGGCAGGAATACTTGGTATTATAGAGAGTTTCCTTGCCGTCCACCTCGGCGGTCACGAGTCCGCCCGCCATCTTGAGAGCGATCTCCAAGCTGTCCGACAGGCGGCGCTCCAAGCCTTCCTTGATCTTGAGCCTATCCACGACGACGGAGATCGTATGCTTGAGTTTCTTATCGAGGACGGGGAGCTCGTCCTCGGCGCTGTAGTCCGCGCCGTCTATAACGAAACGCAGATATCCGAGCTTTTTATACCCCTCGATCTGCCGCGAGTATTCCCCTTTTCGCGCGCGCACGACGGGTGCAAGGATACGCACCTTTGCCCCTTCCCCCGCGCTCATCACGCTGTCGGTGATCTGGTCGATGGAGGTCTCCTTGATCTCCTTACCGCACTGCGGACAATGCGGCAGACCGATGCGGGCGTAGAGGAGACGCAGATAGTCGTATATCTCGGTGGTAGTGCCCACGGTGGAGCGGGGATTTCTGGTCGTGGTCTTTTGATCGATGGAGATGGCGGGAGAGAGACCGTCGATATGATCGACGTCGGGCTTATCCGCCTGTCCGATAAACTGGCGCGCGTAGGAAGAGAGGCTCTCCACGTAGCGGCGCTGTCCCTCGGCAAAGATGGTGTCAAAGGCGAGAGAAGACTTGCCGCTTCCCGACAGTCCTGTAAATACGGTCAATTTATTTTTCGGGATCGTGACGTCGATATTCTTGAGATTGTTTTGCCTCGCGCCCTTCACGTAGATCTTGTCGTCCATTGTCAATTCCCCTTCTTTCTGAGACTCTGCAAGACGGCGAGCTGTTCTCTGAGCTCGATCGCGCTCTCAAAGTCGAGAGCCGCCGCCGCGCGCTTCATCAGCGCGGTAGTGAGCTCGATCTGCTTGTCGAGTTCGCGGCTCGTATAGTTTTTCTTTTTCGCCTCCTCCGCCATTACGACGGGCTTGGAGATCTCGATGGTATTTACGATACGTTTCACGACGCTTCTCGGCGTGATGCCGTATTTCTCGTTATGCGCTTTCTGTTTCTCACGACGGCGCTCCGTCTCGTCGATCGCGCGGCGCATACTGTCAGTGACGGTGTCGGCGTACATCACGACCCTGCCGTCCACGTTTCTCGCCGCCCTGCCGATGGTCTGTATGAGAGCGGTGTCGCTCCTTAAAAAGCCTTCCTTGTCCGCGTCGAGGATCGCGATGAGTCCCACTTCGGGGAGGTCCAATCCTTCGCGCAGGAGGTTGATACCTACGAGGACGTCGTACTCTCCCTCGCGGAGAGCATTCACCGTGCGGATACGCTCGAGGGTCAAGGTCCCGCTGTGCATATACACCGCCTTGATCCCCTGCTCTTTCAAGTAGTCGGTCAGATTCTCCGCCATACGTATAGTGAGGGTGGTGACGAGGGTGCGATAGCCCTTCGCCGCCGTCATCTTGATCTCGCCGAGGAGATCGTCGATCTGCCCTTTGATGGGCTTGACCGCGATGGGGGGATCGATGAGTCCCGTCGGACGTATGACCTGCTCGACGACCTGTCCCGCCTCGTGCATCTCGTAGGGTCCGGGGGTCGCGGAGACGCAGATCATCTGCGGGACGCGCTCGATAAACTCGTCGAACTTCAAGGGACGGTTATCGTACGCCGCAGGGAGGCGGAAGCCGTAGTCCACAAGATTGGTCTTTCTCGCCTTATCGCCATTATACATCGCGCGGATCTGCGGGAGAGTCATGTGGCTCTCGTCCACAAAGACGATAAAGTCCTCGGGAAAAAAGTCGGTCAAGGTATAAGGGGGCGTCCCCGGTTCACGGCCGTCGAAGTAGCGGCTGTAATTCTCTATCCCGCTGCAATACCCCACCTCGCGGATCATCTCAGTATCGAAAAGGACACGCTCGCGAATGCGTTGCGCCTCGATGAGTTTGCCCTGATCCTTAAACTCCTTCTCGCGCTCCAGCATATCGTCGTTGATACGCTTTAAGACGTCCTCGAGGGAGTCGCTCCCCACCATATAGTGGCTCGCGGGGAAGATATTGACGTGTTTTAAGGAGGATTTCCCCTTGCCCGTCACGACGTCGAACTCGGTGATGCGATCGATCTCGTCCCCGAAAAACTCCACGCGGATCGCCGTATCCGTCGAGCTGATCGGAAAGATATCGAGGACGTCTCCGCGTGCGCGGAAAGTGCCGCGGTGAAAGTCGATGTCCGAGCGCGTGTACTGGATCGCGACGAGGGCGTGAATGATGCTGTCACGATCGATCTCCTGACCTTCGCGGAGAGAGACGGCGTGCGAATAGTACTCCTTCGGCGCGCCGAGACCGTAAATGCAGGAGACCGAAGCGACGACGATGGTATCGTGCCTCTCGCAGAGAGAGCTCGTCGCCGAGTGGCGGAGCTTATCGATCTCGTCGTTGATATCCAGCTCCTTCTCAATATAGGTATCGGTCTGCGGGACGTACGCCTCGGGCTGATAGTAGTCGTAGTAAGAGACGAAATATTCTACGCGGTTATGCGGGAAAAGCTCGCGAAACTCGTTGCAGAGCTGTGCCGCGAGGGTCTTATTGTGGGCGATGACGAGGGCGGGACGATTCAGCTTCTCGATCACGCTCGCCATAGTAAAAGTCTTGCCGCTGCCGGTCACACCGAGAAGGACCTGCGTGGTGAGTCCGTCGCGCACGCCTTCTACGAGCTTGTCAATGGCTTGCGGCTGGTCACCGCAAGGAGAAAAGGATGAAACGAGCTGAAAATCCATTCGGGTTCAGAATAATAAAGGCGCGATCACGCGGGTCAGAACGATGGTGACCGCCGCGCCGAGGAGCGCCAAAAGCACTTTGGTAACGATACTGGAGCGGCGAGCGCGGATCCTCTGCTCCTCGCTGCGCTGGAAGGCAAAACCCTTCTTTAAGAGTGTGATACAGTAGTAGAAGTCCCCCTTCTTGTCCGACTCGACGTAGTCGATATACTCGTCATAGACGAGCGCCTTGATCGTAGGCTCGAGATCCTCCGCCTTAAAGTCAACGCCGTAAGAGATCCCCACCATCAGGTCAACGGGACGGATCAGGCACATGCCCTTATTCTTCGTCGTCTTTTTATAGATCACGCGCATCAGAGCGCTCTCTTTCTTATTCAGCATAGGTCAACCTCTCAACTTTACGAGCATGATCACGAGGAATATGAGATCCATGATCAATGACCCCGCGGCGGCACCGAGCAAAGCACCGAGAAACACGCGGCGAACGCGGCTCTTCTCCTTCTTTTCCTTATCCTCCTCGGTCTCGACGGGAGCGTAGTCTTCTAAATTATGGGCTTTCTCCGAGCGACCTGCCGAGAGGCTCTCCTCGTCCGAGGTCACGGATACGGGCTCCCTGCGGCGCGGCTTTTGCTTCGGGGTGGGCGCGGCACGCACGGGAGACTCCTCGTGGCGCAGCTCGGCGTCCGTCGTCCCCTCTCCCTCGATGATCTCGGGAGCCTCGGCGACGGGATTATCCTGCATGATGTAATGGAGCTTCTCTCTCGACTGCTTGATCAGGGTGCGACCCTTGGTCTTCATCGCGACGCAGAAGTCTGTGCCGTCCGCATACTTCAAGTCGATAAAGCCCTCGACCGCGAGAGACTGCAAGATCTCGGTCAGCTCCTCCGCATCAAAGACGAGCTCGGGAGATACCGCGACGAGATCGTCGGTATCCAAGATCGCATAATTATCCCCGTCACAGAGATCGAAAAGGGCATCTAAGAGTTTGATCGAGAGATTTTCCATAGCACTCCTTCGGTATGTTTCGCCTAAGTTATTTTTTATTATACAATAAAAAAATCCAAAATGCAAATCATTTCAAAAAAAGCTCTCCTCGCGGGTGCAACCTCCGATAGAGAGAAAAAGAAAGAAAAAAACAGCCGCCCTACGGCGGCATATAGAAGACACCCCCTCGCGCAGGAACTGTACTGCTCCGCGAAAAGGCGTCCTGTCTCCCCTATCATTTAGGGGGAAATACCGGCAATAGTCCCTAGAGAGTCCCTAAGAAGCGCGTCAAAGCGAAAATCTCTCCGCGAGCTTTTCCACGCTACCTGCACCGAGGATAAGCACGACGTCGCGCGAGGTAGCGATCTGATCGAGGAGCCTTTTCGCCCCGTCGTAATCGCTGAAATAGTAGCGCTCGGGAGCGTCCACGGCGCAGAAAAGCGTCTTTGCATCCACCCCTTCCGCGGGGATCTCACGAGCGGAATAGGTGGGGAGCATCACGAGGACGTCCGCCATCGAGAGTACTCTCCGAAAGTCCTCAAAAAGGGTCTTGGTGCGCGAGAAGGTGTGCGGCTCAAAGACAACGATCACCCGCTCTGCGTCCTCTCCCGCGACTTTCATCACCGCCTCGATCTCGCTCGGATGGTGGGCGTAGTCGTGGATAACGGTGGCGCCTCCCGCCGTCTTTCCCATATACTCGTACCTTCTCTTTACCCCGAGAAATGCCGCCAGCCCCATTCGCACAGAATCCTCGTCTATCCCCACGAGGAGAGAGGTAAATGCGGCGACAGCGGCGTTATACAGGTTATGCCTGCCGCGCGCGGGAGTCGTAAAAAAGCGCGGGGGTTCGCCCTTAGCGAGCAGGACAAAGCCCCCTTCTCTCTTCTCAAAAGAAAAATCCTTCCCGTATCGATATATGCTCTTATCATCATCTGTGCATACGTCGATATGAGAAGAGACATTCTCTCCGAGGACGACGGCGCCCCCCTTTTTGACGTTATTGCAGAAACGTGAAAAGGAATCGTACAACGACTCCACGTTCGGGAAATAATCGCCGTGATCGTACTCGACGTTCAGGACGACGGCGACGTCGGGAGACAAGGAGAGAAAGCTGTCCTTGTACTCGCACGCCTCTGTCACAAAGAGCTTATCCCCCGAGAGAAAAGTATTTCGATGAAAGTTCCTGACGATCCCGCCGATATGTGCCGAAAACTCCGTCCCTGCCGCCGCGGCGGCGCAGGAGATCATCGCGCTGACGGTGGTCTTGCCGTGCGTACCCGCTACGGCGACGGTTTTGTCGAAAATGCCGCATATCTCCGCGAGAAAGTCCGCCCTCTTGATCGCTTTCTCCCCTGCCGCGACGAGCTCGGGATCACTCGCCTTGATCGCGGCGGTATAGATCACGAGATCGGCAATCGAGGCGACCTCGGGACGAGATCCGAGATAGACGTCGTATCCCTCCCTTTCGAGGGCAAGGAAGGCGTCGCTCTCCGCGATGTCGCTCCCCGAGACCGTGGCGCCAAGCCTACGCGCGATCGTGATGAGTGCGCTCATACTGATCCCGCCGACGCCGATGAAATGTACCTTCTTTCCCGATAGAATATTACGCATAGTATTCTATATGCGTCGAATGAGGCAGGTGTCAATGGGTATGGGGGATGCTACTTTATAAAAAAACGGTTTCGCACACGAAAAAATAGCGAAACCGAATTCCGAATACTATACCTGGGAAATAGCGAGGAGGATCAGAGTCCCTCTTGGTCGAGCTGCTCCTGATACGCCTTGAGCACGAGATCGGAGATCATGGCTCTCGCCTCCGGATTGATCGGATGCGCGATATCCTTGAACTCGCCCTCAGGGGTCTTTCTGCTCGGCATGGCGATAAAGGGACCCGAATCACCGGCAATGATCTTGATATCATGCACGGCGAAACAGCCGTCGATCGTGATGGACGCCACGGCCTTTAACTTGCCGGTAGCATTCTTTGCGAGTCTGACTCTGACGTCGGTAATATTCATATAAGTACCGCCTTATTTTATATATAATAATTATAACATATTGTATCCAAAGTGTCAATACTAAATATTTTTCAACAAAATTGCGGATAAATAGGAATTTTTATTTATTTTCCGCAGAACACCCGATCGTGGCTTTGAGCGCGGTATGGTCCACCTTGCCGACAGGAGTCATGGGAAAAGCGCGGAGAAATACCACTTTTGAGGGGAGAGCGTACTTGATCACTCGATCCGCGAGGTGGGAGAGAATGATGCGTTCCTTTTGCTCCTCGGGGAGGGGAGAATTGTCCGTCACGAAGAGGCAGATCTTGGGCTTATCGTTCTCGCGATACTCCTCCGCTGCCGCCGCCGTCACAAAGTCCACCTCGCACACGGTGCGCTCGATCTCAAGGGGATAGATATTCATTCCGCCGATCACGATGATCCTCTTTTTTCTACCCGAAAAGACGAGGAAGCCGTCCTCGTCGTAGTAGCCGAGGTCACCCGTTAAGAGGTACTCTCCTTTGTAGTCCTCCTGTCCGAGATAGCCCTTCATCATACAGTCGGTCTTGACGGCAAGCTCGCCGATCTCTCCCTGCGGGAGAGCCTCGCCCTTCTCATCCACGACCTTGATCTCCGCATACACGGGTTTACCGATCGTGCCCATCTTATCCTCACCCGGGCAGTTCGACGCGCAGACCGAGACGGTCTCCGCGAGTCCGTATCCTTGGAAGAGGCGGCTGATGCTCCCCTTCTCCTCCGCGAGGGCATCGTACTCCTTCTTTACTCCGTCGGGGAGAGTATCCCCTCCCGAGAAAGCGAGCAGCATATTGCCCATCCCCGCGCGAAAATCGGACTCTGCGAGGAGTTTCTTAAAGATATTGGGTACGGCGAGGATAAACTTTACTCTGCCCTTCTTTACGTACTTCGCCGCTCTCTTATAGTCGAGGAAAGGCAGGATCACGCCGATCGCGCCGCTCGACACTCCGCCGTGGAGAGAGGAGGAGAGTCCGAATCCGTGAAAGAATGGGAGGGCAAGCAGTACGCCGAAGCCCTCGACGGGCATTCTCGCGAGAGATAAAGTCGCCGTGGCATTTAGGTTCAAGGCGGCATTGGTGACGCGTATGACCTTCGGCTCCCCCGTCGTCCCTCCCGAAGGGAGATAGAGAGCTACGTCCTCACCCCTGCCGACAGGAGCAAGGGGCGATGCAGAGCGTCTATTATAGGGAAATCTCTCCCCGACCGCTTTTGACTTTTTCCTGAGTAAGCGCGCGAAAATGCGCGGAAGAAAAGGGAGATACCCCACCCCATCGCACAGCACTTTTGGCACGCCGACGTCCTCGGAGAGAGTATCCATCGCGACGAGGATCTTTGCCCCGCTCTCCTCGATCCCCATACGCAGAGCGCAGGCGGGCAGGAGAGGATGGGTCACGTAGGCGATGGCGCCCAGCTTATTGGTCGCATAGATCGTAAAGATACATTCGGGAGTATTCGGCAAGTTGATCGCGACGACGTCCCCCTTCCCGATCCCCTTCTCGGATAGGAAAGAAGCCACCGCGTCGATATGCGCGATGACCTCGTCACCCGAAAAGGTGCGTCCGAGATAGTATAGAGACGCCTTGCGCCCGCGAATGCTACTCGTAAAATACTCGTATGCCGATCTATTATCCATGGTCACTCCGTAGCTGTATTGTATCCTTTTCGTGAGGATTTGTCACGAGATTATCTCTTCTCGTTCTTTATTCCCCGTTCTCTGTCGCAGGGGGAATGGGATCCTCCGCGCTTGCGTTCTCCTCGTCTCCCTCGGGAGCGGACGTATCACCCCTCTCACCCTCTAAGGGCTGCTCGGGCGTGGGAGCCTCGACGCTCTCTCCTTGCTCTATGACCGCTTCCTCCGGAAGGGACTTCTCATCGCGATTTACCTCGAGGATCGCCTCCACGACGATGCGGCTCTTATCGAAATAGAGATAACGAGCGATCGCGTAGGTCAAAAAGCCGATCAGGAAGCCACCCGTGACGTCGGAGAGGAAGTGCGCGCCGAGCACCATGCGGGAGTACGCCATCGAGAAGATATACACGCCGCATATAACGGCGACCGTTTTCTTGCTCTTCTCCGCCTCGGGAAAGACCTCGGGGAGCACACACAGCACGAGGAGATTTGTCGCCGAGCAGGTATGCCCCGACGGGAAGGAATGATGTCCGTGCAGGGTAAATCCGTTCAAATGATACCACGGAGTAAACGCCTCGAGGAGATAGTCCTCGTCCGCGATCATCTCACGATAGCGCGGTCTGCCCCAGAAAAACTTTAGGACGTTGACGGAGATCAGGCTCGAAATCACCGAGACCATACTCGCAAAGATCAAAAAGATCGCGAGGCGCTTCAGCCTGTCGCGCGTCATCTTTCGGAATATGAGGAAGCTCAAGGGGGTGAGCAAACAGGCGGTGCCGAGGGCGATCAAGAGACGAGGAAGCATTCCTTCCATCAATTCGTCCGTCGCCATATAGCCGTAGACCAGGTAGGCGAGCGAGACACCGGCAGCGGTCAGGATCCTCTTCAAAAGAGCCTTGTTATCCTCCTCCTTCACGAGATAAAAGAGGACGGTAAACATACTCCCGACAAAGACGAAGGGTGGGAAGATCCCCGCGCTCTCCATAATAATCGCGCCGATATTATCGGGTTGATAGAGGAGCTCGGCGATATTCTTATCAAAGAAAGCGCCGAGCACCAAGAGCGCCGTTGAAAGTACAAGGATGACGCCGTAGCCGATCTTTCGCGTATCAGTCATATTTACTCCTTTTTCGGGACGTACGCCCCGAGCAAACCGTCCGAGTCCACTCGGAAGGATCATTCTTTCTCATCATACACGGCGACGCTCTCGTCATAAACGGAGTTGCCGCCCGTCGCATTTACCGTCCCGCCGCCGACCACGGTTAGGTTATCCTTCTCGCGGAGATACCCTGCCGCGCCCCCTGCAAGGACGAGAAGAGTATCCTCGCCGAAATCCGCCGTCGCCTTAACTTCAACGAGGGTGACAGTGGCGTTCACGAGTGCGCCGCCGTAGAGATAGCCTACCGCGCCGCCTGCCGCCGCGAGGATGGGATGATCGATCTCGAGGGCGAGGAGAGCGTCCACAGCCTCCTGTGATCCGTCGCTCGTCACGCGTAGATCCCCGGTGACCGTGAGTCCCGTCACCATACCGCTCCCCGAACCGAGAGCGCCGCCCGCGTGGACGATGCCATCGACACGAGCGTCTATCGTCACGTTCGCCGAGCTATCCGTAATATCTGCCGTCGAGACGCCCACGAGACCGCCGATATCGGCGCTCGCTCCCTCGGCGTCCACACTGCCGACCACGTCACACTCAGAGAGCTCGCCCGACGAGGATCCCACCAAGCCGCCGCAGATGATCGCATCCCCGACGAGGGTGATATCCACGGTGCCGTCCACATCCACGACGATGATATTGCTCTCACCGGCAAAGCCGCCGACGGTGAGGTCACCCGCCGTCAAGTCGCAAATCAAGGAGAGACTCACCCTTTCGACATAGGGGATCTCCTCGTAGATATCGTTTATGGGATCTATATAATTGCGATAAGTCGTCTGTCCGCCGTACAGGGTGCCGAAGACGCCGAAAGTGACATCTTGCGCCGCCTGCAAGGTGACCGCGCCGCTCACGGTGAGATCGCGGATAAGGCACTCATCGGCGATCCCCGAGACGAGACCGATGGAGCCGCCTACGGCGCTGATCCCGACCCGAGCGCCCGCAACGGAGCTGTCGGAGAGCACGGCGAGGGAGACATTCTCCATCTTACCGCCGCGTATCTCGCCAAAGAGTACGCCATAGTTCCCATACTCCTCAAAAGCGACGTCGGGGAGTCTCACCGTGACAGAGACGTTCTCCAGGGTGAGATTATTTGCAGAAGAGATAAAGAGAGGCGCGGAGGCGGAGGCGCTCCGATCGATCACGAACGCGATGGGATGCGACGCCGTCCCGAGAATCGTCACGCGACCCGAGGAATAAAGAGAGTCAGCGAGGAGATTGATGGTGATAGTCACGTCGGAGCCCATTAAGACGCCGTTAAAGAGCATCGGCTCGTTCACGTCGCCCGCGATATCATTTGTCACTCGGAAATAGCCGCCGTCGGGATGAGTGCTCATCTTCAAGTATTCCTCAAAGGTGGAGATCAGGTAAGGATCCTCCTCGGTCCCCTCACCCGCAAGGTAATAGGGAGCGGAGACCTCGACCGAGATATCGACGCTCACGCCATAGACGTTGGTAAGGGTCAAGGTGCCGTTGCCGCTCGCCGCCGTAATACGCAGGACGCCATCCTCGATCACGGCGCCGCTGCCGCTGTAGGAGTAGTCCACCATACAAGCGAGGGGCTGTGATCCGTAGAGATCGAGTGCCCTCCCGAGGACGAGGTTGCCTCTGAGCTCTATGGAAGAAATGCCGCTCTCAAATCCGCACTCGGGAGTCTCCTCCCCTTCCTTTAGCAGGAGATCGTATCCGAGAGGAGTATATAGCGCCCCTTCCTCATAGCCTGTCATCGTGCTAAGCGCGCCCCTGATCGCGCTCGCAGAGAATGCGCTGACGCCGCTCGGCGCCTCGAAAGCTGCCGTCGTGGATACCTTGACGCCGTTATAGCTCGCCGCCCCTTCTTTCACGAGAGGATAGATCGTGGCGGTGCCCGCGGTCAGAGCCGCGCTGTTTGTGAAGCTCGAGCCGTCTGCGGTAAAGATCAAGCCTGCGACCTCGCCCGAAGCGTTGCAATCTTTTGCATCCGCGATCAGCAAGACAGAGTCGAAAGAGGATCCGCTATCCTCTCTGACGAGAGAGAGGGATACGTCTCCTGCCGCGCGGAGGTCATAGGCGGCCTGTACTTTGACAAAAGTCGCCGTATCGGCGCTCCCGACGAGAGAGATCGTAACGTCACCTCGCGTCTCGACGCTTGCGCGCATCGAGACCCTTTCCATCCTGCCGCCCGTCATCGTGGAGAGGATGGAAAAGTCGAGTCCACGGATACTGCTGAGACGGATAGTGATCCCTTCGAGGGCACTATTCGTGCTATCGCCGATCAGGCGCACCTCCCCTTGGAGCGAGCCGCTGATCGAGATATTGATCAAGGTCGCGTTCACCGCGCTCCGAGCGATGATGGTGCCGCGATAGTCCCCCTCCGTGATCACGAGACCCTTCACGGTGCCGCCGTCGATATAGCCGAAGATGCCGTTTGCGCCGATCGTGGGAGAGATAAAGCTCACGCCGTTAAAGTCGATCGTCCCGCGGAAGGGAGCGTCCGCCGTAAAGGGTGCGGAGAGGTTCGCATTCGTCAAACTCTCCTCTTCGACCGCTACCTTAAAGTACACGCCTGCGCCGTCGTACTCCGCGATATGGGGGAAATACTTGATATCGGTGATGAGATAGGGATCCATCTCACTGCCCGAGCCGCTCAAGGGCTCAAAACCGGAAGCCTCGTAGGACGCGCGATATACGCACACGCCGCCCGAGAGATAGCCTTTGAGCACCCCGCTTCCGTTGTCTGTCACGGTGACCAGGTCGTTCTCGATCTCGAGGTTGCCCCCTTCGTCCACCCAGCTGATCGTGAGAGAAAGCGCTGTATAAATGCGCGGGAGAGAGAGGTCGGTATAGAGATTTTTCGTCCCCGTGATCGCGAGAGAGGAGAGGGTCGTCGTCGTTGCCGTGATCTCGCCGAGAGGCTCTCCGAGCGCCTCGAGATAGGGATAATACCTGCCCTCGGTGACATAGTCACTGCCAAGCTCTCCGTCAGAGTAGGCATAGGCAAAGGAACGATATAAGCAGTCGATGGAGCAGCTCCCCGCGATGGGGATATCATTCAAGGCGACGTCGGCGTAGAGCTCGCTCGCATTGGAGCCTATGATGCTCCCCGCGATAGAGGCGGCGTGCGCCACACCCGCATAATAGACAAAGTCGATGGAGAGGTTTTCACCCCTCTTAAAGAGTCCGTAACCGCTGCTTGCAAAGTTCGAGAGAGAGTAGCAACTCGTGATCTTGGCATTGAGGACCGTCGAGAAGAGACCGCCCGCATTCTCGCCCTGCGGCAGAGAGAGCACCGTGGCACAGCGCTCGACGTTGCCGCCGATACTGTCGCCGATCAAGCCGCCGATCGGAGAGGGAGAGTCGATACGTCCTTTCGCGAGAGAAGATGCGAGACGCATCGCGATATTGGTAGATTTCGCCGCGATACCGCCGATCATATCCTCCATAGCGGGATCGGTGATATCTACCTCCACCGAAGCGCCGAAAAGCATTCCTTTGAGCTCGCCGAAAGCTCCGCCGAGATTTGCGACGCCCGCCGTCCCCTTCCTGAGGATATTCGTGACGATGGGATGATCTGTGAGGAGGAAGGTGCGAGTCTCCTCGAGAGTAGAGGCGAGACCGCCCACGGAGGCGACGTCCGACGCCCCGAGATCCACAATGAGATCGAGGTTCGTCGATCCCTCCGACACGGTCAGATTGGACGCATCGACGCAGAGCCCGCCGAGCCTCGTCGTACCGCGAGAGGAGAGCTTGAGCGGAGTGTCCCCGCCGAGGGTCAGACCGGTAATAGTCCCTCGCCCGTCCACGAATGCGCCGCCGATCGAGGCGGTTTTCGCGTCGGAAGTCAGGACGTAGTTTAGAGTGTTATCTGTGGCAGTTCCCGAAAAATCGAGAGCGATGCCGCCAAAGGTCAATTCATCATATCCGCCCACGGTGTAGGTGACATTCTCGACCCGCGTACCTTCGATCTTGGAGGCTTGCTCGATGACGCCGTACAGGGTGAGATCGCTATTCTCGTTCCCGATCGGAGATGCGGCGAAAGTGAGATCGGATATCGTAGCGTCCTTGATCGCCCAGGACGAGGCGCTCTTCACGATGCCGTTATATTTGCCGTGATCGGAATAAATATGCACCGAACCGTCGCGATAGGTGAGCCCCGTCGCGTTGGAGACCGAGTCAAAGAGACCATAGACTTGGACGGCGCCCCTCGCCGTGAGATCGATGGTGGAGGTCACCCTTTTTACGTCCCCTGCTTCGGGCGCGATGCCGTAGAGATCCCCTTCTCCTTCCATCGAGAGCGAACCCCCCACAGTGATATCCTTGAGCTCGACGCCGCGGATATCCATCGCAAATCCTGCGATCTTACCGCGACCCGACCCCGAGAGCGCGACCTCCATCGCAGCATTCGAGGGGAGATAGAGAGCCCCGTTTGCGCCGAGGATCGCCCCTGCGAGCAGATAGTCGGGAGAGTCCACCTCCACCTCCACCGTCAGACCGAGATGGGAGACGGAGGGTCTGTATTCCTGTCTGTAATAGACTCCCGCGATGCGGGCGCGCTCCGCTTTGACCGAGCCGTACACGTGGTAATCCGTGAGAGAGACCGTGCGATTTGTCCCTGCGCCGACGCCGCCGAAGGTGACCGAGCCGCAGTCCTCGGTGAGGATCTCGACGTCGCCCGAAGCCTCGAGCGAGCTATCGATAGTCATCGCGCCGCCCACCGCTTCCGCCGTAGAAACGCCATTGAGGATCAAGTGTCCGTCCAGCGCGAGGTTTAGTTCTCTTTTCGCCGTGATGACGCCAAGGGAGAGAGTGGCTTCGCCGCCCTCCACCTTGATACTGCCCGCAGAGCGCAGAGAATGATTTTTATCCTGCGCGGTGATAGCGCAGCCCGCCGCCGTGACTTTCGCGCCGCCCCGAGCGAAGATCTCGATCCTTCCGGTATAGGCACTGCCGCTACTATTCACGTCCCCGAGCTCGGATACAAAGCCGGCGGCAACAGCCGCCTCCGATACGACGGCTTTCATCGTAGAGGAGACGGTCACGTTCTTCATCATAGAGGTCACGCTGCCCGAGACGCCGTACATCGTGACGCTCCCTGCGTCACTCAATAGGACCGTCCCACCGATCGTACTGTCCGAGACCATCGGCGAATGCATCGAGACGCCGTAATAGGAGGAGATGGGGGCGGATAAGGTGGCACTTCCTGCGGTATTCAGCCCGCTCGCGCTCACGCCGCCATTGATACTGCAACCCGAGAAAGAAGCCTCGTGCACCCCCGTCACGCTTACCGAAGCGGAGGGGGCGAAAGCAGTTACCGTCATATTGCCGAGCACGCCGACGCCCGCATAATGCGCGCCCGCGCCCGTAAGGGAGATCGTCCCCGTCAGGGAGAGATCATTCACCCTTCCCTTGAGATCGTAGGCGATGGGCGCAAAGTCGCAGCTCTCGTCGCTCACGATACTGAAGTCGCAGTCGAGATGCACTCTCTCAAGCGTCAAGCCGTCTGCGGTATAAAAGAGCAGTCCGAAAGTCGCCGCCCCTTCCGAGCGGGAGGAGCCACTGACGCGGATGGAGAGGTCGCTCAACGTGCTCTCGTACGCCTGCGTGGCGAGGAGTCCGCCCGTGGAGAGATTACAGTTCGGCGCGGAGATCTCGATGGTCAGGTCGGAGATCGTTGCCCCGTTCAAGACGGAGAAAAGAGGTGAATTAAGGGAGAGTTTCAAAGTAGCGCCGTTTCCCCATATCACGCCGTAAAACTCCAAGGACGAGATCGTCAGCCCTTCCACGCTCGTAAAGTCGTACGTCGCTCCCGCCTTCAGCCGAAAATAGGCATTGGCGCGGCTCGTCATCAAAGAGAGCAGCTCGCGTTCACTTTGAGGAGCATAGGGCTTGACCGCAGTACCGTACGCCCCGTCGGTCTTTTCATAGATGACCTCTTCCGAGGGTGCGGAGACTGCGCGGCCGTTCACCGCCGCCTGCATAGAGATCACGTATCTGCCGTCGTTGGAGATACGCGAAGAGAGCCTGATTGCCGTTTCGCCGGGATAGACCGTGCCGATCACTTCGCCGTTGGCATACAGGATATAGGAGATCGCATTCTCGCTCGCCGTGTAGGTCAAGATGCCCGAAGTGATCTTGAGATCGGTGGGCGGGAGGAGATCGATGGGTGCGTGCAGATAGATCTCCTGAGACCAGAGAGCATATTCGCTCTGTCTGCGGAGGCGCGCGATATGTGCTCCTTCGCTGACGGAGATCTTGTCTCCGTCACGCATCTCGCGGATCTCTCCGTCGAGTTCGAGTTCATAGACGACGTCGCTGTCCTCCTCGGAGACCCAGGCGAAGCCGCCCACGTCGTAGCGGAAGCGCAGCGGCGCTTGGATGGCGCTGATCTCCGCATTCGAGGTCAGCATCATCTCCTGCGAGGAGAGAGACTCCATATAGAGCGAGGAATCGGGGATCGCCGTCAGCGAGATCTTTACGCCCTCGTTCAAAGAGGAAAGGATCGCGGAGAGGATGATCCTCTCTTCGCTCGTGGCGTCTCGCGAGCCGACCTTGTCCGACGTGAGGGTGAGCTCGAGTTCGTCGGTGATGAGTTCATACTCCCCGCCCGCCGTTATAAAGTGCAAGCGGTAGCTCGCCGCGTGCTCCACTTCCTCCATGATCAGATAGACAGAGTCCTCCCCGACGTTGATGCCGGGCGCAGCGGGAGTATCGACGTAGCTGCTCATCACGCCGTCGTCCGAGGTATAGAATATAACTCCTGCGGAATAGAGAGAATCGGCATAATAGACGTTATCCCCTCTCGTCCTGACGCGTACGATATGCCGTCCCGCCGCGAGGGTGGAGGGCACGGCGATCGAGAGATTTTTGGTAAAAGGATAGTCCACGCCGTCGATCTCGGCGACGTACCCGTCCGCATAGCTGCGAGAGCTCCAGGCGATCCGATACTCTCCGAGCTCTTCGTCAGGGAGCACCGAGAGAGAGGCGGGAGCACGATCCGCGATGGGGAATGTGATACCGTCGTTCATCTCGGAGGCGGCATACAGCCCGTTCTCGCAGATCAGGCGCATCGCGTAGTGCACGACGCCGCCGGGCAGCATCGGGACGTAGCTCTGCTTTGTCTTGGAGGCGTCCGCCGCGATCTTGACGAGGGGGAGACTCTCGTCATCACGATAGATCTCGTAACTGACGACTTCGGCGGAATAGCGGTTATTCCATTCGATGGCGCGCGTCTGCGCGTTAAAGGTGAAATCCACTTTGGGGAGAGACTGGAGCGGCGCCTGCAGATTATCCACGACCAAGAGGTAGGAAGCGCTCATAATGCTCGTCGCGTAGGATACGCCATCCCCTCGAGTCTGCATCGTGATCTCAAAGCGGCCGTCCGTCGTGATCTCGAGGTCGTAATAGGTAGAATTTTTGGGAGCAAGGATGGTCTTGCCGTTGTAGTAGATGTAATATCCGTCGTTATTGAGGATGGCATTCCACATCAGGCGATTGCTCGTCATCGAGATACGGGGAGCGGCGAGCTGCGGGAGCGTGGTCTTGGTCTGGCGGCGCTTATAGTAGATAACGTCGGAGTACTCCCCCGTTCCGTCGTAGGTATTGGCGCGGACAGAGATCTCGTGCGTCTCGTAGTCCGAGATGGGGAGGGTGTATTTATTCTCATTGGATACGTAGACGTTGTCGTCCACCTTGACGTCGTATGAGGTCGCGCCCGAGACGGCGTCCCAGGTCAGGACGTTATTATCGACGGCGAGATTCTCGGGGACGGGGACGGCTTTCCCCTCCGAGCACGCCGCAAAGATCATGACCACGGTCACGATCACGATCAATATGGAAAAAATAGCTTTACATCTATACGACTTCATACGTGTTCATTTTAGCACAGGGGCGCGCGTGAATACAAGGCTGTTAATTATAATTTAATATTTCCCGCTCGTCACCCGCGCGCATTGGCGCGACATATACCATTAAAAAAGGAGGACAAAAATGAAACAAAGTCATATAGTATCGGGAGGAGTCGTCGCACTCGAAAAGGCGACTCTGTATAATCGCTATTTCCGCAGAGAGATGTGGACGGGAGAGCACCTGCAGATCACCGTCATGAGCATCCCGATCGGGGGCGAAGTGGGCAAAGAGATCCACGCCGATCTCGATCAGATCCTCGTCGTAGAACAAGGAACAGCGTCCGTCTTCATGTCGAGAGAGGATGGCGAGCTCCCCTTTATCGGAGAAGCGGTAGAGGGCTGGGCAATCCTCGTTCCCGCGGGGACATATCATAATATCCTGAACGACGGACGCATCCCCTTGAAAATGTTCTCGGTCTATGCCCCGCCCAAGCACCCCGTCGGGACGTTGCAACGCACCAAGGCGGAAGCAGATGCAGAGGAGAATGCAGCAGAATAGCTATTGATTTTTTGAAGGAAGTGATTTATAATAAATAAAGAAAATCGCACATAAGGAGACATTTTTTATGAAATATATCATTAAAAACAAGATCATTTCCTTCGGCGGATCAAGCACCGTAAAAGACGAATATGACAATGACCTCTTTCGCGTCAAGGGTCGCATCTTCACCTTCACGAAGTTCAAGACCATCTGCGATCTCGACGGTCAGCCTCTCTACAAGGTTCGCAATAAGTTCTTTCACATCCTCCTCCCGAAGGTCTTCATCATGGATGCGCAGGGAAACCGCCTCTTGACCATCAAGAAAAAGAGCCTCTTCTCCTTCAAGCAGAATTTCGAGATCATTCCCGAGCCGGGCACCGATCTCAATATCGCCGTTGAGGGCGACTACATCGGCAGGCACTACGATATTCTCGACAACGGTGTGCCGGTGGCGCACGTGAGGAGAAACTTCAATCTGATCCGCGACTCCTTCTGGCTCGAGACCGACCTCGACGAGAATGCGCCCTTCTATATCGCGATCGTGATCGCACTCGACAATTACTACGACAAGATCCACGAGAGCAACGATTGATAAAGGATGAGGCAAGGGGCTGTCCCTTGCCTTTTTTCTCCCTAAAGAGTCCCTAAAACGGACAAATCCCCCATGCAGGAAATCTATGCAAAAATCCTTTCGACAAGTCACGAGACAAAAGCAGATATTACCCGAAACAGAGTGCGACGAAGTGCTCGAACAAGCGCTCCGCGGCGTGCTCGCCGTGAATGGCGACGATGGCTATCCCTATGCCCTGCCCATCAACTTTTATTACGATAAAGATGCCCGCACGATCTATTTCCACAGCGGCAAGACGGGCTACAAGGTGGAGTGCTTGAGCCGCTCGGACAAAGCCTGCTTTACCGCATCGGACGAAGGCGTCCGCCGCGAAGGCGAATGGTGGCTCACGATCAGGAGCGTGATCGCGTTCGGCTACGTCGAGAGCATTACAGACCGCGCCGTCATCGAGCAGGTGTCGAGGAGACTCTCCCTGCGCTTCACCCGCGACGAAGGATATATCGAGGAGGAGATCGCGAAGTATCTCCAAGCTACCCTGCTCCTCGCCTTTCGCATCGAGCATTTGACGGGAAAAGTCGTACGCGAGAAGTGATCCCGCCCTGCTTTTACGTTTTTTCTCGCCGCTTTTCAAAGATATCGAAATTCCGCTTGCAAAACCCGCCGTTTTGTAGTATAGTTTTAAAAGGCACGGAGAGATGGCAGAGAGGTCGAATGCACATGATTCGAAATCATGCGTACCTTCACCGGTACCTAGGGTTCAAATCCCTATCTCTCCGCCAAA
>CAMOTC010000024.1 GCA_946625545.1 uncultured Clostridia bacterium
TCCAAATCGACTTTTCTATGAGAGTGACGATGCGCGTTATCTGATCATTAGGAGACGTACTGCGTCGTGCGATTTTACGATGTATGAGGATAAAGTGACGATATATCCTCGTCCGACAAATGAAAAAAACCTATTTTATAGGTTTATTGGCTTGAATGAAAGCGAAAAGCGTGATATGATGAAGGTTGTATCGGAGGATAGCGGTGAATAAGTGTGTAAAGACTCTCGATCTCGATAAGATCCTTGCCGCCGTAGCGCAATGTGCGGGTAGTGAAAAAGGCAAGCAAAGCATTCTGGCTCTCGAGCCGAGTGGTGATCTTACTATGGTCAAAGCATTGCAAAGTGAGACGAGCGAAGCCTATTATGCCATGAATAGCTGTAATTGCTATCCTGCTTTTGACGTAGATGAGCTTTCAGAGGCTTTGATGCGTGCAAAAAAGCTCTCCGTACTCACGATGGGTGAACTCTTGAAGATCGCACGCCTCTTGCGTCTCACCAAAGGACTGAAAAATTCTATCGCGAAACTCGATCCCTCCCGCGCGCCCATCATTACGAGGATGGCGAACGGGCTTTTCCTTCAAAATGCACTCGCAGAGGATATCGACCGCAGTATCTTTTCCGAAACCGAGATGAACGATTGTGCCTCGGAAAGACTCGGCGCGATCCGTCGTGAGATCAAGAGAAACGGAGAGAGACTCCGCGCGAAATTGAATAGCTATATTTCCACTCCCGATTATCAAAAAGCCTTGCAGGATAACGTCGTCACCATGCGTGGCGATCGCTATGTTATTCCTGTAAAAAAGGAGTACAAAGGCGCGATCCACGGTCTCGTACACGACCGCTCTGCATCGGGTGCGACTCTATACGTCGAGCCGATGGCGATCGTAGAGATGAATAACGAGCTCAAGATGCTCCTCGCGGACGAAAAGGCTGAGATAGACAGGATCTTGCATGAGTTTACGGCGCGCGTCTCCGTTATCGTGGACGAATTGACTGCCGACTATGAGATCATTACCGCGCTTGACGTGATATTTGCCCGCGCTTCATACGCTCTATCGACGCATGCGACCGAGCCGATACTCAATGCGAGGGGATATATCAATATCAAGAAAGGGCGTCATCCGCTGATTGCGCGCGAAAAGGTCGTCCCCGTCAGCGTATCCATCGGAAAAGACTATAATATCCTCTTGATCACAGGACCGAATACAGGCGGAAAGACCGTCTCTTTGAAACTCGTCGGACTCTTTGTCCTGATGACCGCCTGCGGGTTGTATATTCCTGCGGAGGAGGAGAGTGAGATCTCTGTATTTGATCACGTTTTTTCCGATATCGGCGACGAGCAGAGTATCGAGCAGAGTCTCAGCACGTTTTCTTCTCACGTGAAAAACATCGTGGATATTATGGATGAGTATAATCAAAACTCCTTGATCTTGTTAGATGAGCTCGGCGCGGGAACCGACCCCGACGAGGGCGCAGCTCTCGCCGTCTGTATCACCGAAAGGATCCGTCAAAGCGGGGCAAAGGCGATCATTACGACCCATTACGGCAAGCTGAAGGAGTATTCATACAGCACGACAGGGGTGGAGAATGCCTCGATGGACTTCGATCCCGAGACCTACGAACCGACTTTCCATCTCGTGATCGGGGTGCCGGGCACGTCAAACGCTCTCCAGATCGCGTCAAGACTTGGGCTGGACCCCGAGATCATTCGTGAGGCAAAAGGGCTGATCGGTTCGGAACGAGTCAATTTTGACGAAGTGCTTCTCTCCGCAGATCAGGCACGTCGAGCGGCGGAAGCGGAAAAGGACGCCGAAAAGAGGCTCAACGATGAGCTTCGCGAGGAGAAAAGGGCGCTTCAAGAGGAAAAGAACAAGCTATTCGTCCTTCGTGAAAAGATCGCGACGACCGTTCGCTCTGAAGTAAAGCGTAAAGTTTCCGAGTCTCTTGAAGAGGTCAACGAGATCTTGGCGGAACTGAAAAAACTCTTGGATTCTCCTGAACAAAAGAGCTATTTCGAGGCGACAAAGCTCAGAAAACGTATCGAAGAGATCGCAAACAGGCAGGATGTCGATGAAGACGATATCGAACCCGAGCTCGTAGGCGGAGTCGCAGAGGTGGGTGACGAGGTTTATATCAAAAAGATCGCAAGGATCGCCTTGGTCACGGGGTTGAAAAGAAACGGTGATTACGTCGTGAAGGTGGGTAATTTCACGACCACAGTCAAACGCAGCGCCGCGCAAAAGGTAAAGAAACAATGAACTACGAATACAAGATCATGAACGTCGATCCGAGTTCCGCCTTCGTGAAACGGGTGCTCCTCTATATCGCGATACTGACGATAACGGTCTCTCTCGCCTTGATCGTTCTCTTTATCTTGTTTGAGAGATATCTTGCTTTGATCATTCCCATCGTACTGATCGTTGTCTCGCTCGCGGTTTTATTTTTGATCGGTAGAAAGGTCGCTATTTACGAATATAGCTTCACGGATACATCTCTGATCGTGCGAGGCGGACGTGAAAACCATTCCTTTGACCTAAACAAAATAGCCATCGATAAAAATGCGGAAAATTCGGACTATTTTAATAAAAATATCATCAAATTGTCTTTTATTCATAATAGAATAGTTGTGAAAATCGCCATAAATGATAATACATTTTCGGTAGAAAACTGTATTTTCCGCTATGAGGACAAGGTTTATTTGGTGGGTATAGACGACTATGCTCTTGCGATATTGAAAGGAGCAAAAGATGAAATATAGTTATTTTGATAATGCGGCGACGACTCGCGTCGATGAGGAAATAGCTGAGATCGTGACGAGGTACAGTAGCGATACTTTTTTTAATCCTTCTGCAAATTACAGACCTGCCGTCGAGATGCATAATCGTATCGAGGAAGCGCGTGAAAGTATCCTTCGTCTGATCAAAGGGCAAAACGGAACGCTTTACTTTCTTTCCTCGGGAACGGAAGGGGATAATCAAGCGATTTTTTGCACCAAAAAGCGCAGAGGCTCCAATATCGTGATATCTGCTGTGGAGCACCCCGCTGTCTATAATGCCGCTCACTCTATGCAAAACTCGGGATACGAGTTGCGCGTTTGTCCCGTTGACGGCTCGGGACGCGTGGATCCATCTGTGCTGAAAGGCTTGGTTGATGAGAATACCGCTCTCGTCTCTATTATGCACGTAAATAATGAAACGGGGGCGATAAACGATATCGCAAACCTTGTAAAAGCGGCAAAAAGCGTGAATCCATCTGTGATTTTCCACTCTGATGGCGTACAGGCGTTCGGAAAGATCTCGGTGAACGTAGCGGAACTCAACGTCGATCTTTATACGATCAGCGGTCATAAAATCGGCGCACCGAAAGGGATCGCCGCTCTCTACGTAAAGCGCGGGATTACGCTTGCACCACTCCTTTACGGTGGAGGTCAGGAGAGCGGAATCCGTTCCTCCACGGAGAATGTATCGGGGATCATGGCTTTTTGCGAGGCGGCTAAACGCGCGATCGTCGAGATACCCGCAAATCGTGAAAAGTATCTCTTGTATCAGTCCTATTTAAAAGAGGCTTTATCCGAGATAGGAGAGATCAAGTACATAAGCGATGAGTATTCGTCACCGCATATTTTTACCTTTGCATTTCGCTTTGTCCGCGGTGAAGTCATGCAACACGCGCTCGAGGATCGGGGGATACTTATCGGCACGGGATCCGCTTGTTCCGCTCGTCGTTCGCATGAGCGCATCCCCTCAGCGCTCGGCTTAAAAGAGTATTCGGACGGCATGATCCGTATCAGTTTCGGGAGAGAAAATCAAAAAGAAGAGGTTGAGGCGCTTGCGAGTGCGCTTATCGATAATTATCAAATATTAAAGAAATACGTAGGTAAATAACATGGAAAAAGTCATAATGTTGCGTTTCGGAGAGATCTATCTCAAGGGGAAAAACCGTTCCTCCTTTGAGAAACAGCTCCTCGACAATATCAAACACGCGTTGAAAGGTCTCAAATACGAATTGAATAGAATGCACGGACGCTATGTGATCGAGCATTTTGCCGAGGATGACCTCTATGAGATCGAATCGCGCGTGCGTAAAGTCTTTGGGCTGCATTCTTATAGTGTTGCGCTCAAGATGCCGACCGATCTCGATAATTTAAAGAAAGAGTGCCTGTCTTTCCTTCCCGAAAAAGGGAGCTTCCGCTTTACCGTAAATCGCGCGGATAAGAAATACCCCCTGAACTCACAGCAGATCGCGATGGAACTCGGCGGGAGCGCGCTGCAATATAATCCCTCGTTGAAGGTCGATCTATTCACCCCCGATAAGGAGATCTTTGTAGATCTTCGAGAGGAGGGCTATACCTTTATCTTTGCCGATAAGATTCCTTGCGTGGGCGGAATGCCCGTGGGGTGCTCCGGGAAGGGCGTCGTGCTATTGTCGGGCGGCATCGATAGTCCTGTCGCCGCTTACCGCATGGCAAAGCGCGGTTTAAAGATGTATGGCGTGCATTTCCACAGTTTCCCCTATACAAGTCCGATGGCAAAGCAGAAGGTCGTGGATCTTGCACGCATTTTATCGAGTTATCAAGGTGGATTTGAGCTTTTCGTAGTGTCATTTACCGAGATCCAACGCCAGATACATGAAAAATGTCCCGAAGAGTATATGATCACCATTATGCGTCGCATTATGATGCGTATCGCAGAACGAATCGCTCTGAAAAACGGCTGCGGCAGTATCACGACGGGAGAGAGCCTCGCTCAAGTCGCTTCGCAAACGCAGGAAAGCATCTTGGTGACGAATGAGACCATTGAAACGCTTCCCGTATTTCGTCCTTTGATCGGTATGGATAAGGAAGAGATCATTCAGACGGCGCGCGAGATCGGGACCTTTGATAAGAGTATCGAGCCATACGAGGATTGTTGTACGGTCTTCTTGCCGAAATTCCCGGTAATCAAGCCCAAGCCCGAGCTTATCCGCGAGGCGGAGTCAAAACTCGACGTGGAAGGGCTCATCGCAGACGCGCTCAACGATCTCGAAGTGATCAAGCTCTAACGCAATCGGACGAGCCTCGTCGTTTTCCATAGTTCACGACCGCCCCTATAAACGTATATCTCAAGTTTTCCGATCGGAAATCGTTGTTTTTCCGCTTGGTAAATTCCCGATAACTCCGGACATTTCGTTCCATTCAGCCATACTTCGTATTGTAAGCTCGGATAGGGCTGAAAGGCTATCGTGGGAGTATCTTCGATAACGTTGATTATGATATCTCCGATCAGCATTCTCTCGGGATCCGCCGCGTCAAAAGTATAGTTTGCTGTGGCAAATATCGTCTCCGACTCGCCGTATCCTGTATTTTTGTAAGGAACGAGCTTGTGAAAAGTCTCTTTGATCGACTTATCTATCCTGACTTTTTTCACAAAAGGAGGGAGGATAAAGTCTTTCGGTGCATCGTTTGCGTAGAGATCTTTCATTGTGGCGCGGATAACTTTTGTCGGTAGATTTCCGCCGGTAACCGAATCGGGGAGCGTCTCGTCGCCTTCTGACGAATACCTGCAAACGAAGGTGTTGCTTGTAGTAAAAGCCGCGCACCAAGCGTCGGAATTGCCGTTTTTCGCTGCTACCGTCCCCGTCTTTGCCGCGACGTTGTAGGGGAGATGTTTCAGCTGTTTTGCGGTTCCTTCTTTTGCGCAACTCATCATCATATCTGTTGTTAAATAGGCACTTTCGCGTGAAAAAGCGTATATATCCGTACTTTTCCTCTCGTAAACGATCTTTCCGCTTTTATCTTCTATCTTGCGAATGAAGCTAAGTTCACGTTGCATTCCTTGATTTGCGAGAGTCATATATCCTTTGGCGATATCCGTGCAGGTCGAACCATAGGTCGTCCCGCCAAGCGCTAAAGAAAGGTTTTTATCCCTTTGATCGAGATGGATCCCCGATTTTTCGATCGCTTGATATCCTGCGTCGATCCCGATCTTGTCCAATATATCCACGGCGACGGTATTGATGGATAAGGAAAGGGCATCGCGCGCCGAGACCCATCCGTAATAGGTGTTTCCGTAGTTTTTCGGCGAGTACCCTTCAAAGTCTCGCGCCTCGTCCATCATTTGCGAGTCGGGAAGGATGGCGCCTTGTTCGATCGCCGTGGTATAAATAAATGGTTTCAATAGAGACCCCGGTTGTCTCCGCACTTGTCCTGAACGAGGATTGTTTGATGCGTAAGCAACGATCCCGCCGGAATAATTATCTGCAATGGTTATCTCTTTCGAGTGGGAGTTATTATGCTCGAGATGATAGCTTGATAGGGCATACGAAGCGGCGGCTTGAGCCTTGGGATCGAAGAAGGTATAGACTTTATAAGAGGTATCTGCGTTCTTATCGGTCAGATTTTTTAGTATCCTTTTTGCCTCTAACAATGTGGAATTATGATAGATTTCGTCATAATTATTATTAAAATCACTATAATTTATAGTAATTTCGCCATTTTGGGATTCGAGATATTCGGCAGAGGACAGACGCCCCTGCTCTCGCATAAGTGATAAGATCATCTTCGTTCTTTTCTCATTTTCCGTTTTATGGAAGAGTATGGAGTACCGAGAAGGGTTAGCTATCGTTGCAGCAAGAGAGGCGGCTTGTATCGCTGAGACCTCGCTCGGGAGAACGCCGTATATGACCCTGCAAGCGTCTCCCACGCCGTAAATACCTTTTCCGAAATATACGACGTTGAGATACATTTCCAAGATCTGATCCTTTGAATATCTCTTCTCAAGTTCCAACGTGATCTTTGCTTCCTGCACTTTCCTCTGTAGTGTCCTTTGGTTTGATAGGTGTGTATTCTTAACCAGTTGATTGCTGATCGTCGATCCGCCTTGGGTGATCTCTCCTTTTTTAATATTTTGGATAGCCGCTCCGACAAGTCTATAGAGATCGATCCCATTGTGCTCGTAAAATCTCTTATCTTCCACTGCGATAAATGCGTTTTTTATAAACGGGGAGATCTCGTCTATCGTCACATACCCCGTTCGATCCATCAATTCGCCATTCTTATCATAGATACGCAAGGAGGCTTCGGTCGGAAGGGTTGATTCGTCCAGGGCGGCTCCATCAAGCATATCGGCGAAATATACGCTGACGCCGATAACTGCGGCCACAGACAACGTCAAGAGGATAAATATTGAGATTTTACGCGATTTTTTCATTGGAATAGTATGTAAAAACTGATTATTTTTAATCTTTCCTTTGTATTGAATAAAAATTATTGAAAAAAAAATATATTTATTTTATAATATAATTACTTTTTATTTTAGGAGGTCTGTTATGACTGATTTTGAAAATGAAGACGATATCATCACCCTTACCACGGCTGAGGGAGAGGAAGTAGATTTTGTAGAGATCGCAGGGATCGCCCATAAGGGCAATTTTTATGCGATACTTCAACCTGTCGAGCTCTTAGACGGCATGGACGATGACGAGGCTCTCGTTTTCCGTGTAACCAAAGGCCGTGACGGCGACCAATTCTCTATTGAAACCGACGATGCGATCATTGACGCGGTCTTTGCGGAGTACAATCGCCTTTTGGACGAGCAGGAAGACTGATTTTTCCCACCTTACTTGCTTAATTTGCTCGAGATGAAATACTTTATCACAACCTATGGATGCCAGATGAACGTCCACGAATCCGAAAAGATTGCGGGCATGCTGGTAGATATCGGATACGAGTCCGCATCTTCTGTAGAGGATGCGGATGTTATCGTATTTAATACTTGTTGCATACGAGATACCGCAGAAAAGAGGGCATACGGCAATATCGGAGCGCTCAAGAGTTTGAAAAGGGCAAATCCTGACAAGATCATCGCCGTCGTCGGGTGTATGACGCAGCAAAAGGGCGGCGCTGAGGCGCTCTCTCTGAAATTTCCTTTCGTCGATATCATTCTCGGCACAAATTCTCTCGACAAACTCCCCATTCTCGTGCAGGATAAGCGCTCTCGCAGGGCGAGTATCGCCGTTTCGGAGGATCCGACCGTCGATCTCGGTCTCGAGCTCCCGATCTATCGTACGAGTGGGACCAACGCGTGGATCAATATAATGTACGGGTGCAATAACTTTTGTACCTATTGTATCGTTCCATACGTCAGAGGTCGCGAGCGCAGTAGGTCGATATCCGATGTCATCAGAGACGTAAAACAAGTATTATCCGAAGGATATAAAGAGATCACCTTGCTCGGGCAAAACGTGGATTCTTACGGTAACGATCTGAAAGACGGCACGTCTTTTGCCGCTCTTTTGAAGGAGATCTCCTCGCTTCCCGGTAAATTTCGACTGCGTTTCATGACCAGTCATCCAAAGGACTTCAGTCGCGAAGTCGTGGACGTTATCGCCGCATCGCGCAATATTTGTCACAATATCCATCTCCCCATCCAATCGGGCAGTAACGAGATCCTGCGCAGGATGAACCGCAAATATACCGTCGAGCAATACCTCGAGATCGTGGACTATATCAAAGAGAAGATGCCTGACGTCGGGATCACTTCCGATATTATGATCGGTTTTCCGGGAGAAACGGAGGAGGATTTCCTCTCTACCTGTGATCTCGTACGCAAGGTGCGTTTTTCCAATGCGTTCACCTTTGTCTATTCTCCGAGAAAGGGGACGCCTGCGGCAAATATGGAGCAGATCCCCGCTGACATTAAAAAGTCGAGGATCACTCGCCTTGTGAATCTCCAAAACGATATCACAAAAGAGCTTTCCGATGAATATCTCGGCAAGGTCTACGAGATCCTCGTCGAGGACGTAAATCCGAAATACCCCGGGACGGTATGCGGTCGGACAGACTCGGGACGACTCGTCACGATAAAGGGTGAAACATCCTTGATCGGCTCCTTTATCGACGTAAAGATCACAAAGTCCCGAAGCGCTTCGCTATTCGGTGAAATACTCTCCAAAGGAGAATAAATGAACTACAAAGATTTTGACAAAGCATCACTCTCTCCGATGATGCAACGATACTATGATACGAAAGCGCAGTACGATGACGCCATATTGATGTATCGTCTCGGCGATTTTTACGAGATGTTTTTCGGCGATGCCGAGGTCGCTTCTCGCGAACTTGAGCTCACCTTGACGGGCCGTGACTGCGGCGGAGGCAAGCGTGCGCCGATGTGCGGCGTCCCATATCATGCCGTCGATGGTTATATCGCAAAGCTCGTCTCCAAAGGCTATAAAGTCGCGATCTGCGAACAGCTCTCCAACGTTCCCGCACCCGGAAAGGATATTGTGGACAGAGAGGTCGTGCGCGTCGTGACGGCGGGCACCGTCATAGACGAAAGCATGGTAAAAGAGGAAAAGAGCAATTATCTCGTAGCTCTCTATATCAACGATCATAATATCGGTTACGCATGGGCGGATATCACGACGGGCGAATTCAATCTTTACGAGCAGGTCGCCGATGACGTCGTCTCTGCGATCGAGGACTTTTTGAGTGCCGTCGTCCCTTCCGAGATCATCGCAAATCCCGCAGGTTGCTCTTACAATGAGAAGCTGCCCTCGGTGATCAGCGGCAAATTTCCGCATATCCAAGCCTATTACGAATGGGCTTTTAAGTATAAAAACGCATACGAAGCCTTGACCAAGGCGCTCGGCGTCTCCACCCTTGACTCCTTTGAAGTGACGGACAAGAAAGATGCTGTTGCCGCGGCAGGCGCATTAAACGAATATCTGCACGAAACGCAGAAGCGCGAGCTCCCGCAATTTCGTAAGCTCAGCTATTACAATGACAAGAACTATATGATGCTCGACGGCGCCGCAAGGCGCAACCTCGAGCTCGTCGAGACCAGCCGTGACAGGAAAAAGCAGGGCTCTCTCTTTTGGATCATCGACAGGACGTCCACTGCGATGGGTCTCAGGAAACTGCGCAAGTGGATCGACTATCCCTCTCTCGAAGAAAAGGTAATCAACGATCGATTGGATGCGGTGGAATACCTGATCGCACACCCCGACGAGCGCGACCAACTACGCAAGACGCTTGCGGAAATGTGGGATATAGAAAGGATCGCGGGGCGTTGCGCATACGGAAACGTCACCCCCTCCGCGATGCTCCAGCTCGCCCGTACCCTCGTCCTATGTCCCGAGCTCAAGAAAGCGCTCACCGACGTCAGTGGCACAACCTTAAAGCGTATCGCTACAACTCTCCCCGCAAAATATCCTCTTGCGGATGAATTGATCAAAGCATTAAATCCCGACAGGTGCGGCGCGGAGTATAAGCACGGCGGCTTTATCAACGACGGATACAATAAAGAGCTTGATCACTGCCGCTCGGCAAAGTCTGACGGAACGGCGTGGCTCGCATCTCTCGAGCAAACGGAGAAAGAGGCGACGGGGATCAAGACGCTTCACGTCGGATACAATAAAGTATTCGGCTATTATATCGAAGTCAGCAAATCAAATCTCTCTCTCGTGCCTTTTCGCTATCAGCGCAAGCAGACCCTTGTAAACGGCGAGCGCTTTATCACGGAAGAACTCAAAAAGATGGAGGAGGAGATCCTCTCCGCCGAATCACGCGCACTTGAGATCGAGATCGAGACTTTCGAGTCATTCAAAAATCTCCTTTTCAACGAGGTGCCCACTTTACTCAAGATCGCGGATGCCGTCGCGGTGCTTGATGCCGTATTATCTCTCGCCGACGTCGCGGTGGAGAATAATTACGTCAGACCGAAGATCGGCAAATCGGTCAAAAGTATCCATATCGAGAATGGCAGACACCCTGTCGTAGAAAAGATCGTGGGTGAACGCAATTATATCGCAAACGACGCGATACTTGACGACGATTGCCGGACCATGATCATCACGGGTCCCAATATGTCGGGTAAGAGCACCTATATGCGCCAAGTCGCACTTATCACGCTGCTTGCGCATATCGGCAGTTTCGTTCCCGCGACGAAAGCGGAGATCGCGCTGACCGACCGCATCTTTACCCGCATCGGCGCAAGCGATGACCTTGCTTATTCACAGAGTACCTTTATGGTGGAGATGATCGAGGTCGCGACGATACTGAATAACGCCACCTCAAAAAGCCTCTTGATCCTTGATGAGATCGGCAGAGGTACTTCGACCTATGACGGACTTGGGATCGCCTGGGCTGTTATGGAGACCTTAGTCAAAAAGATCAAGGCAAAGACCCTCTTTGCGACGCATTATCACGAACTGACCGATCTCGAATCTCGTCTTTCGGGCGTTAAAAACTATCGAATTCTCGCGAATGAGATCGGGGGAAAGGTGGTCTTTTTGCACAAGATCGCACGCGGCGAGGCGAGCAAGAGTTTCGGAGCGGAGGTCGCGGCGCTTGCAGGCGTTCCCGCCGAGGTCGTCCAACGCGCAAAAGCGATCACGAAGATCCTCGAGGAGACCTCGAAATACCGTGATACAAATCAGATCATGATGCAGGGCGAGATCGCGAAAGAGGACGTCGTGCAAGGCACGATGTTTGAAGCGCCCGTCAATGAAACCTACCTCAAACTCGCCGAGGAATTGAAAGCCGTGGATATGAACTCCATCTCGCCGATGCAGGCTTTCTCCATTCTCGCTGATCTCGTATCGAGGGTGAAATAATGAAGATAATCAAACTGGACAGTTCGGTATATAATAAGATCTCCGCAGGCGAAGTCGTAGAGCGTCCCGCATCGGTGATCAAAGAACTCGCGGAAAACGCGATAGACGCAGGTGCAACCAAGATCGAGATCCGCGTCGTGAACGCAGGTCTTGACGAGATCAAGGTCGTCGATAACGGATGCGGCATCGAAAAAGAGGATCTAAAAGTCGCATTTCTTCCCCATGCTACGAGCAAAATACGCAAAGCGGAGGATCTTACCGAGATCAAGACTCTCGGATTCCGTGGCGAAGCTCTCCCGAGTATCGCTTCGGTATCTATGGTCGAGATCAAGAGTAAAACGGCGGATTCCGATGTGGGCAACACCCTTGTTTTGCGTGGCGGAGAAGTCGTAGAAGAGGGGATCGCCTCTATGAATAACGGTACGGAGATCACCGTCTCCAATCTCTTCTTCAATACGCCCGCGCGCTTGAAATTTCTCAAAACGCCATCGGGAGAGCTCTCCGAGGTCAAGAATACCGTCTTGAAACTGATCTTTGCAAATCCCACGATCTCGATCTCGCTCTACGATCAAAGTCAAAAGCTCTACGTCTCGGACGGACAAGGTCTTTCCTCTGCGATCAAGAGCATTTTCAGCGAAGAGATGTGGGAAAATCTTATCCCCGTGCGATATGAGAAGAACGGGATATACGTCAGCGGTTACGTCAGTAGGAGCAATTACTTCAAGATGAATCGCACTTATCAGATCTCTATCGTAAACGGCCGCGTCTGCGATAATCAAAACATCTCGAGCGCGATATCCACCGTATATCAGCAATATTTGATGAAGCGCAATTATCCCGTGACCGTCTTATCCATTGATCTTTCCCCCTCTAAGATCGACGTGAACGTCCATCCCACGAAGGCAGAAGTGCGGTTCAGCGACGGAAATCAGGTCTTTTCTGCCGTATATCATGCGATCAAGGATGCCGTCGAGGGAGATATCGAAGCGCGACGAATTCAGTTTGACACGATAAAAGACGAAGCTGAGCAGCCGATCGAAGAAGGCATTCCCTCTATCTCGACCCCACTTAGCGAGGAAATCTCTGTCGATAGTGTAAGAGAGGAAGAGGAGATCAAACCCGTTATCCTTCCTTTCTCGAAAAAGTACGATGACACAGAGGTCTTTTGTGAAGAGAGTGAGATCGAGCGTTCGATCAAGGACAACTACAAAAAGATGCGCGAAAAGGTCAAGGAAGAGCAGGTCGAGCTTCCCGAAACGCAGGAAATGTATCGTGTGATCGGGCAGGTCTTCGGGACTTATCTCCTACTTGAACAGAAAGAACGCTTTATCATTGTGGATCAGCATGCCGCCGTCGAGAGACTGCGCTATGATAAACTGCTTGCCGCCTATCGCGCAGGCAATATCGCCGTTCAACCTCTCCTCTATCCTATGACGATCGAGGTGAATCCCGCAGAGTATCAGATCGTGGAGAGCAAGATCCCCGCGCTCAAGAAGATCGGTGTCGAGCTCGTGCCTTTCGGCAATGACTCATTCAAGCTCGCGTCTATTCCCGACATCCTATCGGAGGTGGATATCAACGTCCTGATCAAACATATCCTTTCCGATCGTCCCGAAAAAGAAGATACCGTGATCGAGGAGCGTCTCGCATACGCCGCTTGCCGCAGTTCGATCAAAGGAAATACCTATCTGACCTCCGATCAGATCGACGAATTGATGAAGGTGTACTTCAAGGAGGGACTCCCCGTTCAATGTCCGCACGGAAGACCCGTTTACCACATCTACACCAAGAGAGACCTTGAGACCCTCTTTAAACGTATCGTATGAATAAACTCCTGATCATCGGCGGCGCAACGGGTACAGGAAAGTCTGATATCGCAGTCGCCTCTGCAAAACTTCTCGACGGCGAGATCATTTCCACCGATTCGATGCAGATCTACCGCGGCTTAGATATCGGTACGGCAAAGATAAAGAGGGAAGAGATGCAAGGTATCCCTCACTATATGATCGATATCGTGGATCCGGAAGACTCCTTTACCGCCGCAGAATTCAAGATCAAAGCTACCGAGATCATCCACGATATCATACGTCGCGGCAAAACGCCGATCTTGTGCGGTGGAACGGGGCTATATATCAATGCGATCCTATACGATCTCTCCTTTTCGGGGGATTATGATCCCGTTTTACGCGAAAAGCTCCTTACGGAGCGAACGGAAAAAGGAAAAGAGTATATGCACGAGAAACTCGCTGCGCTCGATCCTGCTGCCGCGATGCGCCTACACGTAAACGATGAAAAGAGAGTGATCCGCGCGATCGAAAAGGCATTGACCGGCGGGAAGGCAGAAGCCGATCTTACCCAAGCGAAATATCCTTATCTCCTCTATGTAACCGATATTCCGAGAGAAACGATGTATGCACGCATCGAAGAGCGCGTCGATCGAATGATGATCGCGGGGCTCAAAGAGGAGGTTATGGGACTGATTTCTCGCGGCATCGGATTTGACAAGCAGTGTATGCAGGCGATCGCATATAAGGAATGGGCATACGCCTTGTCCAAGGAGATGACGGAGGATGAGGTCGTCGCTCTGATCAAGAAAAACACCCGTAACTATGCCAAGAGACAGGTCACGTGGTTCAAACAATATAAAGATGCTTATAAGATCGAAACGCTCGATCGCTCGGTGGAGGATATCGCGGCCGAGATAGCGGCAAAGTACGGAGAGTAATAATGAAAACCAGAGAAGAAGCAGAAATAATATTGAAAGAATGCGAGGCGGAGATCATTAACCAATATGCGGAGATCGATGCCGTAGCACTCGCAAATACCGAAAAAGTATTGACAGCTTTTCGTGATCATCACGTCGCGGAGAGGCATCTAAAAGGTACGACGGGATACGGATACGGCGACATCGGGCGCGAGACGCTGAATGCCGTATTTGCCACCGTTCTCGGTGCGGAAGATGCCATCGCGTCCCCTTATTTTGCGAGCGGGACCCACGCACTCAAAGTATCGCTTTACGGCTTGCTACGTCCGGGAGACACCTTGCTCTCGGTGACCGGTGCTCCCTATGACACCCTCCTGAACGTCATTACTCAGCCCGGGATCGGCTCCCTCGTTGATTATGGCGTTACCTATCGTCAAGTAGATCTCAAGATCGACGGCAGTTTTAACTATTCGGCGATCGAGAAAGAATTGACCAACGCTCCGAAGATCGTGTTTTTGACGAGATCGAGAGGATATAGCGATCGAGACGCATTCTCGATAAAGGAACTGCGCGAGGCGATCACTTTCATAAAAGCGCGCAGTAAAGCCATCGTTTTCGTGGATAATTGCTATGGCGAGTTTGTGGAAGCGGAGGAACCGACTGCCGCTGGAGCGGATATTATCGTAGGGTCCTTTACGAAAAATATCGGCGGTGGTCTCGCTCCTTCTGGAGGATATGCGGCAGGGCGAAAAGACCTCATCGAGCAGGTCGCATACAGCTTGACCGCGCCCTCGCTTGGCACGGAGATCGGCTCCTATGCTCTCGGATATCAATCCTTTTATCAGGGGATTTTCCTCGCGCCGCACGTCGTTGCCTGCGCCTTAAAGGGGAGCTTATTATTCGGCAGTGTCTTTCGCAGACTTGGCTACAGGACTATTCCCGAATGCGGCAAAAAGTGCGGTGATATCATCCGTTCGATCGTATTTGAGGATCCCGATAAACTCATTCGTTTCTGTAGGATCATACAGTCGGTTTCACCCATCGACGCATACGTTCGACCCGACCCTTGGGATATGCCCGGGTATCGTGAGCAGGTCATCATGGCGGCGGGCACCTTTGTCGGCGGCGCTTCGCTCGAGCTCACAGCGGATGCACCGATAAAACCTCCCTATATCGCATACGTACAGGGAGGCTTAACATACGAACATATTAAACTAGCGGTTTTGCGCTGTATAGAGGAGTTTGCTTAATACTTGCGGAGCAAACCGACTAAAATGCCGAGAATTTCCGCATTTTCCGTGATGATATCATCCATATCTTTATTCTCTGGATGTAGGCGGAAACGATGGTCTTCTTTATAAAAACGTTTCAAGGTCACTTCGTTATCGATCATAACGGCGGCGATCTCTCCGTTCTCCGCAGTTTCCTGACGACGGATGACGACGTAGTCGCCGTTATTTATCCCCGCATCGATCATACTGTTTCCTCTTACTTGGAGCATGAAAAGGGGAGTGTTCGCGCCAAAGAACCCGTCGGGCAAAGGCATATAGGTATCGATATTTTCTACCGCTAAAATCGGCGTTCCCGCCGCGATATCTCCGAGGAGAGGTACTTGATTTGCCTTGATCTCGCCGACGACCTCGAGGCAGCGCTTTTTCTGCTTGGATCGACGGATCAGATTTTCATCTTCGAGCTGTTTCAGATAGTAGGCGACCGACGCGGTGGACTTGATCCCAAAGCGAGACTGTATCTCTCTGACTGTGGGAGGATATCCGTTTTGCATGGAGAAATCACGGATATACTCAAATAATTCTTTGATTTTAACTGAAGTTTTATCGTTCATGACGATATTATAACATATAAAAACTAAAATGTAAACAATTGTTCATAAAAATATAAACAAATGTTTATTTAATTTTCGTCGGGATCGGTATGATCGTCTCGGAGCGTAGTCACAGCTGCCGCGGCTTTCAAGATCTCTTCGCTCATCGCGGCGTAATGCTTTTTAGTAGTATTTACGTCCTTATGACCGAGAGCCTCAGCGACGACAAAGATATCGTTCGTTCTATGATAGAGATTCGTGCCGTAAGTACTGCGGAGCTTATGCGGCGTGATCTTTTTAAGCGGCGTGATGAGTTTACTGTACTTTTTGACGAGTTTCTCGACGGCGCGTACGGTAATGCGCTTTTTTTGCAGAGAAAGGAAAAGGGCGGGAGAATCGGTGTCGTCCGCCAAGCGATCCTCCTCAAGATAGCGGCGGAGAGCGTCCGATACTTCCTCCGGGAAATAGAGGATTTTACGACTGCCTCCTTTGCGAGTCACGGTAAAAGAGTTATTTTTGAAGTCCAAATCGTCGATATCCAAACCAACACACTCTGAAATACGGATCCCCGTGCCCAAAAGCAGCGTTACGATCGCGAGATCGCGCAGTCCGACTTTCTTATGATAGGAACGCTGGCGCGGCGAAAGATCGGAGCCTGCTTCCACTTCATCAAGTAGCGAGGATACCTCGCCCCCTTCGAGACGAATGATCTCTTTATCGTGTAGTTTCGGCGTCGGGACTTTGCTTGCGACGTTGCTCGTAAGCTTGCCTTTATTGAAGAAATATTTGAAAAATGAGCGTAAAGTCGATAGTTTGCGGGCTTTTGCGCGCTCGTCATTTTTGTATTCCTTGCCATTAAAGGTATAGAAATTAAGATATTCGAGGAATAACTCGATATGTGTCTGTGTGATGGTATCCAGCTCCTTCAATGTAAAAGTATCAAAGGTATAAGCGCGATATTCACGAGCGTATGATAAGAGATAATCGAAAAAGATCCTAAGATCGTAGGCATAAGCCAATCTGGTCAAAGGTGTGGTGCGATTCTCAACGCCGATAAAGAATTCGTCGCAAAAAGGAGGTAATTCCGATCTAAGCGCACGTATCTTTAAAGTAACGTCTTTATTTCTGGAGTCAAAGTAGTTTTCATCCATAGATATAGTTTATCATTATTTAGATTATCTGTAAAGAGCTCAGCGGAAAAAGCATTTCAGAAGAAAGGATCAGGTTTATCGCAAAATCGACTGATTATTTTAAATAAAACGTGTTTTCAGTGTAATTCGATATTATTTACTGTGTAATTATTCGTAAAAGCTGTGTTTTGCGAATAGTTTAATACAAGATAAATATTCTGTCGAAAAAGAAAACTGCCCCACTTTTCATAGGATATAGCCATTAAGTATCTTGACATAAGTATTAAAAAAAGTTAGAATACTTATAAGGAGAACGCTATTTTGGAAAACAATGCTAACACCGAATTGATTCGGGATCACGTAGATTCCTTCATATTGAGATTTTTGGCGCAGTCCGACAGCTATGGATACGACATCCATAAAGCGATCTCTACTGCGACCGAGGGCGTATATGTGATCAAGCAACCTACCCTATACAGTTGCCTGAAGCGTCTCGAGAAACAAGGTCTCATCACCTCATACGACGGTGAGACGTCCAACGGCGCTCAGCGTAAATATTACGCGATCACGGACAAAGGTCGTGATTTTTTGCAAAAAGATATCTCTCAATGGGAGTTTTCCCGTACCCTGCTCGATCGCCTGCTTTCCGACAGACAGATTGATCTCTCCACGGTTGAACACCCTTTCGATCCCAGCGAACTGCGTCCTCGTACAAAAAGAGGCGTCGGAGTCGCAAACGCTGCGGCCGACGAGGCAAATACCGAAGCGTTACCCGATGATTCGTCCGATGTCGTCGAGGATATTCTCCCCGATGCCGGTGATGAACCGGACGCATCCCCCTCGCCCATTCAGGAAGTAGCCGCCACGACGGAAACGGCACAAGCGGCGCCCTCTACGGAGCCTGAACCTGCCCAGAGCACACCGACTCAGGCTTCTCTATTCGATCCAAGTCAGGCTGAGCAACTCGATCTCGATACATACGTCGCGGAACGTGCGAGTGAAGAAGCGCGTAATGCACCTATTTTGCAGGATTTTTTGCGTGATCATATCGCATATAACGATGATTATCACATAGCGATGGCGGAGATCTTCCGTGCTCCCGTCACCCCTGCCGAAGCCCCCGAAGAGCCCCCTGTTCACGAAGAACCCGCAGTCACTGCATTCAACTACGGAGAACTGAAGGAGAAAGCGCAAGCGGAAGGATATCGTTTGCAGCCCTATTCAAAGTCTGTGACGACATCCTATTATTCGATGAACTTCATCTTTTCCGCTCGATTGAGAAGAGACGCCCTGCTCCTTCTCTACGCCTTTATGTTCTTGGAGGTGCTTATTTCCTTCTTTGCATTTGACGGCGCGGCACAGCTCGGCTATCTTTTCTATATCGTTACGGGCGCGATTTTGCTCTTGTGCCCTATTATCGGGATCGTGCTTTACCTTATCAAACCCGACAAGCGAATACGCGCGGATTTTGACTTTAAGACGTCCATCTCGGGTATGGTAATGATCACGATCAATCTCGTCATTATCAGCATGTTGCTTGCCTTCTTCCTCTTCGGAGCGGATCTCGGTAAGCCTGCGACCCTCGTGAGACCTCTCCTCTACCCCGCGCTCCTCTTTATCAATCTACCCATATATACCTTGATCTACGCGGCTCTCTATAATACAAAGAAGTATCATTTGAAGTAATAT
>CAMOTC010000025.1 GCA_946625545.1 uncultured Clostridia bacterium
CTTGACCTGGATCGTCGAGCCCCAGCGATATTCGCCGCCCGAAGAAGAGCTGCTCTTCTCCACGTAGAAGGAGTTTTTCGCCTCCTCGGGGCGCACGGAATCCATGTCGTAATTGGAGTTATAACCCGGCTCACTGTCGTCCGTGATGATCTCCGCATAGATCTTCGCCGCGGTATAGTTCGAAGCGGATGCCTTTACGGTGGAGAGATAGGTGCTCTTCGTGACCTTGAGACTGCCGACGTAGGCGTGCATAGTACCGAGGAACTTGGTGGGACCCGTCGCAGACTCGTCTCCGAGAATGACGTAAGCATTCTTGGACTCGTTATTTGACGCGCCGACACGCACCTCGCCGTATATCGTACAGTTGACTCCCATAAAGAAGCCGCACTTGCTTTCGGATGTAAACGTGCCGCTATAATTCGGGTCATCACAGGCGACGTCGATCCTCACGGAGGCGGGGATCACCGTCGTACGCAGCGTATCGGTCTGCGCATAGAGATAAGGAGCCGAGAAACCTCTCGTGTAGTAAGAATCTGTGCTGTAGTTTTTATCAGTCCAAGTATTATTTCCTTTTGAACCCCAAATATAGAGATATTTCGACGCGTAGATCTTGGTAGCGTCATCCACCTGCACGTCGCAGAGATACAGACTACGCGCATTCACGTTGCCGATCCAACCATTCTCGATACGCGCGTCAAAGAGCTCGTCTTTGTTCTCGCCGATATTCATCGTAAGGATATGGGCGCCGTACAGATTCATATACTGCTCATTGGAGGTAGCGTACTTATTGTAGAGATCCTTTTTCTGATTTAACTCAACGATATAGGTATAGGGGTTACCTGCGCTATTTTTGCCATAATATTTGCGTGCCTTATTGCCTTCCGGCTGGAAGGCGGCAATGGAATTCTCGAGGTAGATCGAGCCCTGTATCCACACGGAGAGGAGGGGGGTGAAGCCGTTGGCGAGTGCATTGGCGACGTAGATCCTACCCCAGATCACCGAGACGTTGTCTGCATCTACGATCTCGAGTTTATTGCAGGTATGCTGACAGGTCGTATAGTTCGCGCGGAAGCAACCGATACCGCCGAGAATGACCGACCCACCGAAATGAGGGAGATAAGAGGGATCATCCGCCTCCACGAGATAGGTGGAAGCGGAGGGATTCTTGTCGTTATTCAGCGTCAAGGTGCCGTTCGGGCAGTTTACCTGTCCGCCGACGACGGAGTTATAGACCTCGACGCCGCCGTTTAGGGACTGGACGTTTCCGACGACGTAAGCACCCTGCTCGAGCCTGACGTTTCCATTCGCGATGACGTTGCCGCCGACGATGGCGCCCTTACTGATCGTGACGTCACCTTCGGAATAAATGCTACCCTCGATGATGGTATTGCCGTAGTGATCGCTGTTTACATCATTCCACCAGCCGGAACCGCCCGGAGTCGCACCCTTACCCGTCACGGTGACGTCGCCGTGCGTATAGATGCTACCCGTGACCCACGCCCTCTTTGCGATCTCAACCTTGCCCATCGCGTAGATATTGCGCGCGGAGTGGAGTCCGAACTCATTCACACCTTGCATGACGAGAGCGCCCGAGCCCCCCTGCAGAGAGATGACGTAGGCGAGATTCAAGGGAACGGTGGGATCCTGTATCTTGACCGTGCCTCTCGCATAGATATCATTCTTGACGTAAGAGAGCGTCCCCAGTGTAACGTTGCCGTCGCAGTGGATGCCGTTGGTGCCGTCCACACCCGTTCTGTCGAGAGTGACGTCGCCGTAAGCGGTCAGATTGCCTTTGATCGCATGATAGGTCTTTGTAGAGGAGGTGCCCGCGACTTTCGAGACGATCGTGGTCTTGCCCGTCGTGGTCAGCTTGCCATTCATATCGAGGCGCAGACTGAACTCGGGGTTATCGACGCTGTCGTCCTCGCCCGCATAGACGTAGACGCTGAGGTTACTCGTACCCGTATTCGCCTCGGAGGCTTGGGTAAAGTCAAAGTTCAGATTATTCGTATCGGTGAGGATCACGTCGTACTCGCTCAAGGAGGACTTGAGATGGTCAGACTCCTCGTCGCTGTCCGTCTCACAGCTAAAGATGGAGGTGACCGCCGCGACGGAATTATTGATGACGCAAGCGGCGCGGACCTCGATGACCTTATCGTTAATCTCGTTGGTCACGGCGTCTCTCGCATAACGGATCTGCAAGGTACCGCTCACGGGATTAGAGTCCTCTCCCGTGATCGTGAACGTCGCATTCACCTGCGGATCGGGATAGGTGTCGAGATCTGCCTCCTGACGGTCGAGCTCGGTGATGATACGATTGATATTATAGCCGTCGATGAACTGCTCCTTGACCGCGAGGCCTATCGACTTCGCGTAGTAGTAGCTCTGGTCGTCCGAAGCGGAGAGCACCGCATCGGTGTAGGAAGCGGTAGAGAGCGCTGCCATCGCAACGATCACCGTAGACAGGAGCAAGAGGACCATGACCGCATAGATCAAGGCTGCGCCTTTTTTATTTTTGCTCCAGGCTATGGTCATACCGCCACCTCCCATAATCATTATAAATAATGATTAGCACAGAAGTTTCATTTACTAACGAATCTTCTTTATTTCTTAATCAAAAAATAATCCTTTTCCTGCTTTTTACAGCTCAAGGGAGGCTTTAATCCTCCACTTCTTCCCCATTCGCTTCCGCCGCTCTGCGCGCTTCCTCTTCGAGGATCTCCTGCGCGTAGCGCGTGATACCGCTGTCCTCGGGCGGCATCAAGAGGGTGAAAGTGACCGATCTCCCTGTGCCGTATTTCGCCCCGGTGATCAGCATAGAACCCTTTGCGGTGATATTATGCAGGAAGACGAGGTAGGCGCCGAGAGAAGGGTCAGACGTCTCATTTCCCGCATTGTCATAAACGTACTCTACCATCGTGCCGACAGCGGTCTGCTGATAAACGGGATCGGGGGAGGCATTGGTAGCGACGAGATTTTTGATCTCTCTCTCGTGGTAGGGGAGGGAGAAGGATTCGCCGTCGATCTCAAAGATGATAGGCTCCTTACCGCCGATAGAGGAGACGTCCGTGACGTAGTCGTAGGAGATCACCTTTTCACTCTCGTCCGACATCATTCCTTCGAGGTACTCCAAGCCATGCACCCAATCCTCGTCCACGGCGTAAGGCTTTGCATACGCCATGATATTACCCGCGAGGTGAGACGCCTCGACCTTCAGATCATAGATGCTATTTTCAAGAAATTCCGCAGCCTTATAGCTATCCTGCTGATACTGGGTCACACCCATCGAATTGAGCTGTGAGAGCTTTTCGTCGAGCTGCGTCTGCAGTTCCTCGCTATCCAGTTCGATGGTATCGAGCTCGTCCATACACGACATCACGCCGACGCCGGGCAGAACGACGGCAAGGGCGACGACCAGGATAACGCCGAGCAAAACCAACAACACTTTATCTCTTTCGGTAATTTTCATTTCTCTGCCCTCCTATCATTCCTCAATATCCGCGTCGGAGACGGGTTTATTCTTGTATTTCAATGTGATCGCGTAGGTCACGTTTAGGTACTCGGAGCCGGACGAGTCGGAGTCGTCACTCGACGTAACGTCCGCTTTAATACCCTCCGTACTCACGACCTCCCACGCAACGTCGAAGAAGTGCGACGAGTCGAACTCTGACATATAGTCTCTAAAGGAGACCTCTTCATTGAGCATAAGGTCAAACTTCAGCTCTTCGTTGCTGAACTCGATATTGTCCATCTTGAACCCTGCATACTTCCTCGCCTGTTCGTCGGTATAGTCGCCCAAGAGAGAGTTGGAATGCGCCTCGAGGATATCGTAGGCGCGCTCGATGACCGTCTTCAAGGGGAGGAGCAGGACGTGATAATTGACGTCTTCGTACTCGATAGTCGCCTTCTTTACGGGACAGTAGTACTCCTGATCCAGCATAAAGCGGGAGAAGGGAGACTGTCCGTCCATATATGACGAGTCGGGATCTGCAAGGAGCCTGACCAGATCATCCAATCCGTACTGCGAATCGCCGCCTGTAAAGACCGCCACGAAATAGCAGCGATAATAGGCGTACCAAATGGTTTCCTCGTCATCCTCATCCTCTCTCTTCTCGAGCGCTTCGAGGGCGTAGTAGATCAATTCGCGATCAGGGAATGCCTGCACCTCTTCATCATAGATATGGGCGCGGAGTGCCTCGTAGTTGATAGGCATTGGCTCCTCCTCGGGCTCATACTCTCCCTGGAATCCCTCGTCTCGGAGATCCTCTTCGTCCTCGGCAAGGGAGGTCGTCAAATTGTAGTTCACGAGAGGATAATTTTTGATCGTCTTACGGATCGACTTTACCTCTCCCGGGGTCGCCTGCTGATAGAGAGCGGAGCGAGACTCGACGTAGGTATTGATCGCCGCGGCGGAATTGATATCCCCCGTGACGATCTTATACTCTTTGGAGAGATTCTGCACGTCGGGATCACCGAGGGTGCGGTTATAGTTCTCGAGGATCTTTTCCTTCTTTTCGTAGTCGCTCCTGGCGGTATTGACTTTAAGGTTGAAATAGACCGCCACACCGAGCGCCGCTATGACGATAACGAGCCCGACCAAGAGCATGATGGACACAGGCGAGCGTTTGGTCGCCTTTGCCCTTTCGCCTCCGGCGGCTCTAAAAAGGTTTATATCTGCCTTTGCCATAAGTTACCTCCTCAAAAACGCGCCGATTGCGCCGCTGTTTTTATTAAAGTCATATATGTCCACACCTTTCACGAAGGAAGGGATCGGAAGGTGCGAGATCATCATATTCATCGACTCCGCGAGTCCCTGCAAGAGGTCGTCGGACAGAGCTTCGACGTTGCCCGTGATATAGATCGCGGTGACATTCACGCCCGAGCGAGACTCGTAGAAACGGATAACGCTGTTGATATTGCTCGTCAACTCGCCGAGCAGATAATTCGTGTCCGTCGTATTGCCGACGTAGAGCGTGCTGTTCTTGGAGAACTTGCGCTGGCCGTGGTCAAAGACGTAGAGGGAGATAAAGCTGTCCTTGTAGTCCAAGAGAACGAAGGTATCCTCCAGAGCGTTGCGATTGGACTTATAGAACTTCTCGATGAGCTTGCTGATGGAGTTCGGCGCGACGTCGAGGACGGTCGGACGCATCGCGAGCTCGGTCGCCGCGGTGTGCAGGCTGTCGATCGCGTCGTTTGAGACGTAGGTCACGGTGATCCTCGCCCTCTTCTTCCCTTCTTCATTCTTGAAGGTGCCTTCGACGATGTAGTCGAGGGTATTATTCGCCATCTTGCTGTCACTGAATATCTCGTTACCCACGATCAGCTTGACCTTGTCCTGCGAGACGTCGGGGACCACCATCTCACGGAAGATCACGCGCGGATTGTCAAGGACATAGATGAGGTCGGTCGTCTTGATCGCACCCGCATTGATACATTCCTGCAAGACCTGGGAGAACGCCATCAAGTCCTTGATGTTGCCGCTCTCCATCGAGCCCACTTTCGTCTCTACTTCATAGCACTTGTTCACGACGATCTTGCCGCCGCTCGTCTTGCCGTCTATGATCTTGATCTTATCGTCACCAATATTTACACAAAGCATATCTATTCCTCCGTTTAAGCGATATTCTCATAAGAGGAGAACATCGGCAGCAATATCGACAAAATAATCAGCACGATGATACCCGCCATCACGATCAACATGATCGGTTCGAGGAGGGATGTCAACGCCTTGGTCGCGTTATCCGACTCTTCGTCAAAGTAATCCGCGACACGGATCAGCACCTCGCCGAGCACGCCCGACTCTTCACCGACGAAGATCATGCTCGTGAGCATCGGGTCAAAGACGTCGATGCTCCCCATCGCCTTGGAGATGCTTTCGCCCTTCTTTACGCGGTAGATCGCGTCCTCCATCTTTTCCGAGACGTAGGCGTTATCCACGATCGCCGTACACATCTGCATCGCGTCGATGAGCTGGATACCGCCGTCGTACAAGGTCGCGAGAGAACGCGCGAAGCGGGCGGTATAGATCATCTTCATCAGCTTGCCGACCTTAGGGAAAGTGACCTTCCATTTATCCAAAGTATAGCTCACCTTCTCAATACTCTTGATCATCGGGATAATGATGATCAAAAAGACAACGCCGATGGCGATAAAGATGAAATTATCGAGGATAAAGTCGGACAGACCGAGCAGCGCCTTGGTGAGTCCCGGGAGACTCTCGGGGGACATCGTCGAGGTCAGTTTCGGGAGGACGAACGCCACCATCAGCACCACGACCGCGAGGGTGATGATCGCGAGCATCTTAGGATAGCGCAAAGCGGATTTCACCGCGTTTGCCGTCTTTATCTCCTTCGCGAAGTGATCGGAGAGCTTATTCAGCGTCCGATCGAGATCACCGCTCATCTCGCCTGCCTTGACCATATTCAGCATCAAGGGGGGATACGCCTTCCCCTGCGCCGCGAGCGCATCGGACAAGGAATTACCTTTCTGCACCATCTCGTAGATCTTTCCGATCGAGGTCTTCAATACCCCTTTCTCCGTCTTGCCGTAAAGCATATCGAGAGCGGAGGCAAGGGGAAGACCTGCCTTTAATATCGCGCCGAGCTGGCTACAGAAATTGCCGACCTCCTTGAGAGGGAGCGCTTTGCTCCCCTCCGTATCGGACGCAAGTTTCGTGAATTTGATGACGGTATTCCCCGCCTTTGCGACAAGCTGGCGGAGCTCTTCGTCGTTATTCGCGATCATCGTGCCTCGGATCGTTTTACCGTCCGGGGTCAATGCTTGATAACTGTACTTTTGCATCTGTACCTCCCTTTATCAATTCGTCATGCTTCTCAAGCGAAATTCGAACCGGTCAAATCCGTCTCGCCGATCTTCTGCGGATCAAGCGTAGCGATATTCACAGGCTCATTCGAGCTGATCGTAGCCTTGATCACGACAGTGACCTCTTCGTATGCCGTTCCCTTCCATTCGAGATAATTATATCCATAGTAGTAAGAAACGTTCGTTAAGGGGCTCGTGCTGTCGCTGTCAAGGAGCTTATTCTCGTCGGCATATACACCGAGGATCCTCCTCGTACTGTCATAGTAGAGGGGCAGGACGATATTTTCGTGCGTGGAGTGAGAGCACGCGGTGCTCGCTCCGCAGAATCTGCCATCCGCGTCCACGATCAAGCACTCGGTCGGCGTGTAATTGATCCTATGCGAGCTAATCAGACTATTCAGAGCCCCGCTGATCGTGGCGTTATTCGGTACGAAGAGGGTCGTCGCCTTGAACTTCCCTTCCACCGTGATCGTCGAGCAATCGAGAGTCGCAAGGGAGAGGAGCGCGTAGGCGTATCCACTCTGCTGACCCGGATCGGTCTCCGCGAAGGCATAAGCCTCGATCGTCAGGCTACTTGCGGAGATATAGACCTCCTTCAGCGCCGACGTATCGTTAAACGCCGCCGTGTCGATCAACAAGTCTGCCAAGCCGTAGAAGGAGATCTTTTGGAGAGCCGTACAGCCTTCAAAGGCGTGCTTGCCGATCTCCTTCAGCGTCGACTTGCCAAACATGAGTCCGTAGGTCGTGCTGTCGTTATTTACGCTCACGATCGCGGTACAATCCGCAAAGGCATAGTCGCCGATCTTCTTTACGCTACCGAACCCTGCCTTGGAGATGCGGGAACCGCGGAATGCACCGTAACCGATCTCGTCGAGGATATTCAAGTCGCCGGCTTCGCCTCCCGCCATTTCGGGATACTTGATCGCGACGATGTAGTTACTGCTCTTGGTGTAGAGCACGTTCTTCTTGACACCGTACTTGGGATTCAAGATGTTACCGCCGCCGTAGACGATGCTCGACAAGCTCAGCGTATTATGGAGCGAGCCCTGACCTGCAGCGTCGTCGGCATAGAAGACATCCATCATAGCCCCGAAGGTGAAGGATGCGATCGTGCTGTCGGTAAAGGCATTCTTACCGATGCTTTCGACGTCTTTTACCTCAACGGCATTTACGACCTTGACTCTATTGACGACGGCAGAATTGTCGATCGTGGCACCTCTGTAGGCATAGTCGCCGATCGTGACCGCATTCGAGGGCACGGCGGTGACCCACGCATTCTCAAAGGCGGAAGTGCCGATATTCTCAGCCTTTGCGTCAAAGATCCACTTCGCGGCGTTGTTATTCTTGAAGGCATTGTTGCCGATCGTCTCGATATTTCCGCTGACCTTGAAGGAGTAAGTGCTATTCGTCTTGACCACGTAGTAGGTGCCCGTCTGATAGTCATCAGCGGTGAGGTTGACGACGCGATACACAAACTTATTCTCGTCATCCTTATCCGCGACCTTCTCGTAGTAGGTGGCATTGCTGTTGTAGGCACCCGACTCGAGCTTGAAGTTCTCGGTCTTTGCCTCGCGTGCAAAGGCGCTCTCGCCGATCTCCGCGCCGTGCTCAACGCCGTACTTATCCTTGTAGGAAGCAAAGGTCAGGCTGACCGTCTTGAGCGTCGTGAGATCGTAGAAGGCTCTGTCGCCGACCATGCCGACGGTCTTGATCGAGAGGGAGATGAGATTGGTATTCAAGAACGCCTCGGTGCCGATCCTGAGCGGCGACTTGTTATTGATCGTGAGCGTCTTGACAGGTACGTTCATGAAGGCGCGGTCGCCGATCGACTCGATCTTGGGATTCGAGCCGAACTCGAAGAGGATCTCGCTGACCACGCTGCTGTCGCCGCACGTTCCGCCGACAAATCCGCTGAAGGCGTAATCGGAGATCGTAGTCACGCTGTCGGGGATCACGACCTTCTTCACGACAAACTCATTTTCTCCGCCGTAAACGTTAGCGCCGATCTCATCACCGCCACCGATGATCCTGACGCTTCTGCCGTTATAGTACTCGGGGATATAGAGGGTGCCGTTGCCGTACTCGGCGTCCGTGATATAGCTCTTCAAAGTATCCCAATCCGAGGCATCGGTCTTGAGTCCGAGGACGACGTATTCACCCGTCGCGTTGTCGGTGGTCCAGTCGAAGCATTCCACAGGCGTAAAGGTCGCCCACTTAGTGGAGGTCGCACCGGCGATGGTCGTGAAGTAGGTCCTGAGGTTCTTCGCGCTCATCGGGATGCTGACCTTGCTGAAGTTTCCGCTATTGAGGTTCACAAGGCACTTGGTCGGATCAGTCTTCGCCTCGTTTGCCAGCTTCTCGATATCCTCGCCATCCCATTGATCTCCCTCAAAGAGGAGGTAGGAGAGATAGTTCGTCTTGCTGTAGAAGACACCGGTGCCCAGCTTGACCCACGAGGGTACGTCGATCATCGTGATGGAATAATTGCCGGTATCCTTGAAGGCGTCATCACCGATGACGAGGGACTGGCGCACATTATTAATGGTCGGGACCTGCCAGAAGGTGATGGAAGAGAGGTTCTTGACACCCTCGAAGGCGGACGCGCCGATCTTGGTGACCTTCGCGACGCCGTTCTCGTCCACGACGACGGGGATCTTATTCAGCCTGGTGCTCTTGAACGCCGCCGCACCGATCTCGGTGACGTCAGCGGACATATTGACCGTATGCAAGAGAGTACAGCCGTAGAAGAGACCGTCGGGGATCTTCGTGATGCCTGCGCCGAGCGTCGCCTCTCTCAAAGTCGTGCATTCCTTGAATGCGTACTTCGATACATAGGTCACCCTGTCGGTGATCACCAAGGAGGTCACGCCTCTGCCCGCAAAGGCGGAGCTGGTGGACTCATCATCCGTGATGCCCTCCGCACCGACCTGCGTCACGGGGAGAGCGTCGATATAGACGGGGATCACGAGGCTCGTCACGCTGCGCGAGAGACCCGTCACTCTGACCTCCGAACCATCGTCGGAATAGATCAAAGCCTCCTTCGGCGTGAATGCGAGCTTGTTGGCGTGGTCGGCGAGCGCATCCTCGATCGCAGAGGTTTGCGGATAGTAAACGAAGGTATCCGCATCGAAGTAAGTGTATCCTGCCTCACCGTCCACGAGACTCTCAAAGTGGACCTCGCGGATCGTATCGTTCACAAGTGCATTCTCGGAGAGTACGAGGCTCTTCGCGGTGGGGATCAGGAGGACGCCGTTCGCGACGGTGAGATCCAAGCCCTTGAAGGCGTAGGAGCCGATATTGGAGAGGTTGTAAATGACCTCCTTGCCGTCATCCTCCACAGCAAAGGTAGCGGGAATGGTCAGAAGCGATGTCGCCTCCTCAGGCAGATATGCCTTAAAGACGGTATGCAGTGCCATCTTCTTCTCCATTTCATCCACGTAGGCATAGAGGAGATCATCCTCATAGTGGAAGAAGTCGTTATCGATCTCTCCGTCGAAGGTGATGGAGGAGACGTTCACGCCCGCAAATGCCGCCGCGCCGATCTCGCTGAGGTCGGAGCCGAAGGCGAACTCGGTGATCGCGGTGGACTCGAAGGCAGACTCGCCGATCTTGGTGACGCCGTCCGCACTCACGATGGTCTCGAGAGCCGTAGCGCCGTAGAAGGCAAAGTCGCCGATACGCTCCACACCCTCGATCATCACCTCGGTGATCTGCGCATTATGCAAAGCGCCGTAGCCGATGGTCGTGATCTTATAGTCGTCGGTCACCGTACGGATGTCGGTCACGTTGAAGCTTGTCGCCACACCGTCGATGTAGGCGATCAGCGTCGCATTATTCTCGTCGTTCTTACCGACGAGCAAGATGTAGCTCACCTCGTCCTCTTCGATGAAGGTCAGGATCTCAAAGGTGCCGTTGGTGACCTTGAGGACATTGGACTCCACGCTTACCTCACCCTTCATCGAGATAGTCGCGAGCGGGTTGCCGTAGAAGGCGCCGTCGCCGATCTCGTCGAGGAGGTTCGGGAGAGTCAGATGCTTGATACCGCCGTTCGCGAGCGCAAGCGCACCGATCTTGGTGACCCTGCGTCCGTCGATGTAGTCGGGGATGATCAAGGTCTCGTGGTCATGAGCGCACTCACCCGCAAAGCCGGTGATCTTGACAGTCGTATCGGTCTTTTCGTAGGTGAAGCAGCTCTTGGGGGTATGCACCTTATAAGTAATGTCACCCGTGGAGTAGTGCTCCTTGCAGAATGTCTCGAGAGTGCCGTACATCGGGACGTCGAGCTCGACCTTGGTGCCGTCAAAGACGCTTTCGTCGATCACGAGATCCGCCTCGAAGAAGACGGTCTGCAAGCTACCCGCATCCGCAAATGCGCCGGCAGCGATACTCTTGACGCTGTCTTGGACGATCACGCGCTCCAGCTTGCAATCGTAGAAGGCGCCCTCGTCGATACCCACCACGTCGGCAGGCACCACAAAGGAGAGATCACCCGTCGGCACGCGCCCCGCGGGATAGAGCTTCAAGACCCAGTTCTTAACGTAGAGTCCTTTGACGGAAGATTCTCCGACAGTCAAGCCGGTCTCGGAAGAATAGGACTCGCCGTTCTGACTGTAGTAGGTCACACCGGACTGCGCTTTGGCGTCCTCCTCCGTGATCTTGTCGAACCTTGCCATATAGAGCACCTTGTCGTCGTCCGACTTGAAGTAGATATTCTTCTTATTCACGTCCACGCTCGCGAGATTCGGAGTGGCGCGGAAGACGCCTGCGCCGATCTCTTTCAGCTGGGCGCCGATCAGGACGCTCTGCAAAGAGGCGTTCTCTGCAAATGCTCCGTCGCCTACAATCGTCACGCTGTCGGAGAGACTGATCGACTCGATAGCGGTGGAAGCAAAGGCTCTCTTGCCGATCTCCGTGACACGGATACCGAGGTTGATCTTGGTCACACCGAAGCTGAGATTGATCTCTGCGTCAGCCATCTTGGGCATAGACGCGGTGATCTCGGTCAGCGCGGGATTCGAGGGTTTCGCGCCTGTCGCCGCGGGATAGATGCGCAGGACGTAGGTGCCGTTCACCTTGCTGAGCTCGACTCTGATATCGCTCTCGTCGAGGTAGGCGATACGATAGGCTTCGTGCGTCTCCTCATTCTCGTACGCCGTACCTGCGAAGCGGCCGTCCACGACGATCTTGTCGCCTGCATTATAGATCTTGCGACCGTTCACGATGGTCGAGTAGGTATTGCCGCTGACCGTCGTGGTGGTGACGAGGCGAGTATTGCGCGGGTCTGCGGCGTCTACGAGATAGACCCTGCCGCCCGTGACTTCCACATAGGAGTAGGAGTCAAGACCGATCCTGCCGTTACAGCCCTCAAAGGCGCTTTCGCCGATCGACCTCAGAGCGGAGGTCAAAGTCACGCTCGTCAGATACTTACAATTCTTAAAGGTCTCCGCTTCGATGACGGTCACACTCTGCGGCAAGGTGATCGACCTGAGACCGCTCTCCATAAACGCGCCCTTTCCGATCTCACGGAGAGTCGGGAGGATCGCGTCGGGGATTCCCGTGAGGGAGGTCGCGCCGCTGAAGGCGTAATCACCGATGCTCTCGACTGCGCCCTTGACGCTGATCGAGGAGAGGTTCGTCGCGTTCTCAAAGAGGCGATCGGAGATCTTCGTCACGCTCTCGGGGAGCTCGATAGAGGTGATCGCGGTGCCCGCAAAGGCTCCTTCACCGATGTAGGTGAGCTCGCTCGACTTCGCGCCCGTATCTTGATCGTCGACGGTAAAGAGATTTACATCCGACAGCTTGGAGCAGCCGCGGAAGGCGTCCTCACCGATGGAGACCACGTTGGTACCGACGAGGCTCACGGAGGTCAGCGACGTGCAGTCCGCAAAGGCGCTGTCGCCGATCGTCGTCAAGAGCTCGAGGGCGGTAAAGTCGATGCTTGCGAGTCCGGAGTGACCGAAGGCAAAGGCTCCGATGGAGCTGACGCCGCTCGGGATATTCACACCCGACAGTTTGGAGCATCCATAGAATGCGCGTGCGGGGAGAGACGCGATGCCCGCGGGCAACTCAATGCTCGTGAGCTCGGAGCAATTCTCAAACGCACCTTCGCCGATCTCCACCACGCTATTCGGGATACCCGTGATCTTCTGCATCGTCGCGCCGTAGAAGGCGTACGCACCGATGCGATAGACATCGCTCGTCTGGATCTCGAGGGTCTCGCAAGAGGGGAGCACGGCGATGAGCACAGGCTTGACATCACCGCCATTCAGTTTGACGAGTGCGGTATTCTCCGCCTCAGACCTGTAGTACTCGTTGCCGCGCACCATCCTGAGGCTGTATGCCGTCGCAAAGGCGCCTTCTCTGATATACTGCACGGTGTCGCTGAGCTTATAGTCGATCGCGATGCTCTCATCGTTATCCGCATTCTTCCTGACCGAGAAGACGGCGTAGATCGTATCGTAATACTCCTTGCTGTCTCTCAACACGAAGAGGTCACGATCCGCTACCGCCTCGACCTTAAAGGCAGAGGTCGCGGGATCCTCAAAGAGGATAAACTTGGTCGTTTCACTCGAATTCTCGTCGGGCTTGATCTTTTGGATATTCTCAAAGGTACCCACAAAGACGTTATCGCCGATCCAAGTGACGTACTTGGAGATGGTCAGCGTCTTGAGAGTGCTGTTATGAGCAAAGGCGCCGTCACCGATCGCCGTGACCTTCCTGCCCTTGAGGTAGGTCGGCAACACGATCGAAGTTTCGTTGGAGAGCCCCGCTCCCTTCAGACCGGTGATCATGACCTCTCTGCCGTTAAAGATCTCGTAAGTGAAGTAGGACGCGCGGGTGACAGGCACCAGCTCGATATCTCCTCTGTATGAGGAATCAGCGCTGTTTTCTTCGCCGAGCGTTGCGCCCTCGACACTTGCACCCGTATGCAGATATACCTTAGCCGCGCCGACCGCAAAGACGTTCGCGTTGATCTTGTCGCCGTCATAGTAGACGTGGAGATCGTACGCCACCGCGCAGAAGGCACCCTCGCCGATGGTCTTGATACCGTCGGGCAGGACGACCTCGGTGAGCATCGTATCGGAGAAGCTGCCTGCCGAGATCGACTCGATCGAGTCGGGGAGGAAGAGCCTCTTGATATTCTCGAGATCGGAGGGATCGGTGATATCCACGCCGACCACCTTCTTGCCCTGAATGTACTCGGGGATCAAGAGCTTCGTTTGCGGAGTCTCGTTAAAGTAATTCATACCCGAAGGCTTAAAGAGTGAGAGGTCAACGCCCGTCAGCACGGTCTCGTTCGCATTCAGGTCACTCGTCTCGAGCATCAGCGAATAGGTGACGTCAGAGGTCGCGACGACGCCCTGCAGGTCGATCACGTTCACGTAATCGTTTTGCGCTCTCTTCGTCTTGAGCTCGTCACTCAGATACGGCGCATAGATCGTGAGATTGGATCCGCTCTCACAGAACGCCGTAGGATCGATAGTCATATTTGTCGTATAGGTCTCGAAATGCACCTCGTCCAAGGAGTAGCTGTAAGCGAAGGCATTCTTGCCGATCACGGTGTTTCTGAACTGAGCGTCATTGTTGCCGTCATCCACAAATACGATCTTCTTCAGCGAGGTCATACCCGCGAAAGCGGCGTTGCCGATCTCGTTGATATGATAGAGGGAGATGTAGATCTCCTCCACCTGCTTTGCACCGTAGAAGGCACTCTTTGCGATCTTGGTGATCTCCTTCATCCCGATGCCATCGTAGTAGCTCGCCGGGATGATGAGCTGCTTGCCGAGCTTGGAGATGTCCACCTTGGTAATGACACCGTTCGCGATCGTGAGCGCACCTGTCGAGATCACTGCGCGGAAGGGGATGGCATTCGACTTCGCATACGACTCAGCGATCGTGCCTTCCACCGCAAATATCGTGAAGGAAGACGCGCACTCGCTCTTTGTAACGATGCCGTTGCCGCCGACGCCTCTGACGTATTCGCCGAGGGTCAGATTTTCAGAGAGGATCGTGAGGGTGGTGAGATCGGAGCAATCCACGATCGCATCCGCCGCGATCATACGCACGGAGGTCGGGACGGTAATGGAGGTGATCGCCTTACCCTTGAATGCACCCGAAAGGATCTTCACGACGCCGTCGGGTACGACCACGTCGCCCGTCGCGTAAGAGGCGTACAGGGTGACCGCGTCCTTGCTGAGGATCATATTGGTATTCTCACCGTCGATCTCGCTCGTGTAGTAGGGATTATCCTCGTCGATCGAGAAAGTCGAACCTGCCTTCTGATCGATACTGCAGCTGCCGAAGGGGTTACCGTCAATATAGGTCAGCGCCTTGCCGAGGTAGACGTACTTCAATTTCGAGCAACCGCTGAAGGCATCCGCACGGATCTCCTCGAGCTTATCCACCTTCATATCGTTATCATAGAGCTTGGCGGTCTCGAGGTTCGTGCAATCCTTGAAGGCTTCTTCACCGATATAGGTGACAAACAAGGGATCGATCTTCGTGATCGTAGTCTGACCCTCGAAGCCGTTAGCCGCGATGCCGATCACGGGGTAGCAAACGCCATCCACGTAACCGTAGTGCGGCAGCGTCAAGGTCGCGGCGTTAAAGCTCGAGTTCGCGGAGATCTCTACGCCGATGACCTTGCCGTCCTCAGTGATGGGATCGTAGTTAAAGTGCGCGGGATTATTGATACGCACGAGAGACTCAGTGGGCACGTTCGTATTCTTCCCTGTCGGGATATAGACCTTGACGTCGCTGCCGAGCGATCCGGTATCCGTCAAATTGAAGCTACCCGTCGTACCTGCCACGTTGATCTCCTCCAAGTTCTTGAACTCGGTGGGATCGATCATCGTATAGGACAAGGATGCCAAGGTCTCGGGGATATTGATGATACGTACCGCCGACTTATCGATGGCGTCGAATGCCCTGACGTTTACGCTATTTGCCTTATCAAGGTTCAAGACCTCCGTCGTGAGATCGTAGACGTATCTCGCTTCCCAATTATTCCGGCTACCCCAATAGATCACGCCGTTGGTGGCAAGGATGCTATTCGTACCGTCCAAGCCCACGATCTCCTTGAGATTCGCGCAGCCTGCAAAGACGCCTGCGATATCCACTGCCGAATTGCGATCCGAGAGGGTGCTCACGTTGCTATTCAAGCTCGTGATCTTGCTGAGGAGCGTACAGCCTTCAAAGGCGCCGTCTCCCACGAACTTGATCAAGCCGAGATTTACCTCGCCGAGCAAGGTACATCCGGAGAATGCCTGCTTGCCGAGGGTATAGAGCTCGCTGCCGTCGCGCGAGTCAAAGATGACGGAACGAATGGTCTTGATGCCCGCGAACGCCTTGTCGCGGACTGCCTTCACAGTGATGCCGCCGATCCTGCTCGGGACGTAGATATCACCGTGTCCGCCATTGGAGCAGACGTGATCCTTCAGACCCGTGATCTCGATATAGTACTCGTCGCCGTCCGAGACGACCACGTACTCGTAGCACTCCTCCCACTGAGTCTCGATAGCGAGGTTCTCGACTTTGGTCGCACGCACGTTGCACTTGCTCCAGAAGTAATTGTAGAGGTTCGTCGCGGAAGATCTGACCTGGAGGAAGGAGACCGACATCTCGCCGCTCGTCGCATTCGTAGACGCGTAGGACATCGTGACGCCGTAGAGGATATTATCTCCGATCTCCTTGACATCGCCGAGGAAGCGGAGAGTCCTGAGAGCGGTGCAGCCCGCGAACGCCTTATCACCGATCGAATTTACCGATGCGGGGATAAAGATCGCCGTCAGAGCGTTACATCCGTTGAAGGCGAGATCGCCGATGGTCTTTAATCCGTCGGGGAGATCCACGATCTTGAGGTTGGTGCAGCCGTCAAAGGCGTGCTCACCGATCTTGGTAATATTCTTACCGAGCTTGATCGCGGTATAATCTGCGCTCTGGAAGGCGAACTTGGAGATCTCTGTGACCTTCTTGCCGTTGATCATATCGGGGATGATGATGCTCGCCGCGGTGCTCTTCACCTCGGTGATCGCCCAGCTGCCGTTGATCTCCTCGATCTCGTAATCATCGCTATTCAGCACGGCGTGATACTCGATACCCTCGCCGTTACAGAAGGTCTTTACTTTTGTCGTGGAGCCATACTCGGAGGCATAGACGACGAGCGCGGCATTATCGCCGAAGGTGCGGCAGAGCACGTCATCATCGGTGAAATAGCTCGCGCCGATCGACTCGATCGTCGTATTCTGGAAGCGGAGGAGCTTCAGCGAAGAATTGTTCGCAAAGGCACCTGCCCCGATCCTCTTGACGGAGGAAGGAATGGTGACGGACTCAATCGCCTGATACATCGCCTTATCCGCGTCGTCTTTCACGAGAGAATTGAAGGCGTCCTTCGCGATCTCCGTCACGAGATAACCGTCGATCTCGGAGGGGATCACGATATGCTTGTGCGAAGAATTACAGACGTGATTTTTCAGTCCGATGATCTTTACGCCATCCGCTACGGGCTCGCAATCAAAGCAACCCCAGGTCGTGCCGAGGTTGAAGGCGACGCCGATGGACTCGCAGTACTCGTCGAGCACGCTCGCCGTGATGCCGTAGACGATCAGCGCGGCAGAATGATCGTTAAAGAGATTCTGCTTGATCGCGGGATCGGAATTTACGTACAACTCCTTGAGCTCGGTGCATCCGCTGAAGGCGTAGTCGCCGATCAGGTTGATGTACGAGGGGAGACTCACGGTCACGACCTTCGTATTATTGAAGGCGGCGTCTCCGATGACGGTGACCTTCATATTCTCGATCATATCGGGCACGATGACGTTCGTATCACTACCTGTGTACTTCTTGATCTTTTTCTCGTTGCCATTGACCGTCTCGTATGC
>CAMOTC010000026.1 GCA_946625545.1 uncultured Clostridia bacterium
CTGTTCCGCAGGAACAACTTCACTTCCCCGCAGGGGCAGAGGGCGGAGAGTGGTGTAGAGACAAGCGCTCTCCGAAGAGGCGGGTCTGAGCGTACTCCTTGTACGTGATGCCCGACGATGAGGTAGTTAGCGCAGTATATGCGCCGCTATACGATCGCGCTTATGCATTGACGGTAATCGTAATCTTATACTCCGTCGATGCGGTATCGTTGAAAACCAGCTTGATCGTGACGTAGGTATTCGCCGGCAGCGTCTCGAGGTAGGATGCCTTCAAGGTGAAGACGCCCGTCGCCACGTCAAACGCGCAGTCGCCCGCGAAGAGGGAGATCACTTCGCCCTGATTTACCGAGAGAGACTTGATGTCGTGCTCGAAGTTGTAGAAGGTCACGGTGAGATCCTTCTCCTCGCCGAGGGTATAGGCGAGAGTCGTCGGGGTGAGGGGCTGGGGCATGGAGCTATCCACGACGTTGAGGGTCAAGGTGGAGACGTTCACGCTGGTCAGCACGGAGAACTCGTACTTGCCAACGCGGAGCGCCATCACGAAAGCCTCGTTGATCACGATCTGCGTCGCACTGCCGTCCTTGTGGAGGGTATAGTCGTCGGCGGTGATGCCGTAGCCGTCCAGTTTACTGAAGGTAGCGCCTGCGGGCAGGAGGATCGTAAAATCTCTCTTTTTCTGCGAAGCATCGACGTTATCCGCGTTCTTATCGTAGGTGATCTCGGCAGAAGCGCCCTCCTCGAGCTTGATCTCGGGAACAGAGGTGTCGATGATCTCGAGGCTGAGCGATACGGTCGCACCTGCGGCGGAAGCGGTGAAGTCATAAGAACCGACTTCCTTCGTCGCGAGGTAGGACGCGTCGACGATAAAGGAGGTGCCGTTCTCCTTTCTGTAATGGCCGCCTATGCCGTTCCCCGAGAGGGTGACGTCGGAGGTGGCGAGGACGACAAAGGTCACGTCCTTGGGATCCTTCTTATCAAAGGTCGCCGCGGCCACCGACGCGATGATGGTAGCATTCTCCTTGACGGTGACGGTGATATCCTTATTGACCGTCTGCGCGCCCCTCTTAAAGACGAGGCGGAAGGTATTCGCGCCATTGGAGAGAGTGGTCAGGAAGGTCTTTTTGATGGTCAAGACGCCATCGCGAGCCGTGTAATCGGTGGACTTGATGCCATTGCCAACCACGGAGTCGAGCTCGTACTTGTAGGAGGCGTAGGAGACCTTGACGTCGCCGGTACAGCTATTCTTGCCAAAGTCGTAGCTCGTAGCCATGAGCGTGGGCTGACGATCATCCTCGACGTTCACGGTGAGCGGGAGATCCCTGCCGTTCGATGCATTTACGACGTAGTCGTAAGAGCCCTCTTCCTTCGCCATGAGATACAAGGAATAGATCACGAGGGTACCGGCGCTGTCCACGCTGTACTCGCCCTTATTCAGCCCTTCGATCTCGGTGACTTTGTTGCCCGAGAGGTTCAGCTTAAAGGTGGCGTTCGCCTTCGCGCTCTTCAGGAAGGTGGCGGTGGACTTATCCACGGTGATGGGGGTGGTGTTGATGACGTTCACGGTCAGGAGCACACGACCCTTATCGCTGACGTATGTAAACTCGTGCTCGCCGACCGAGAGGGTGGAGAGGAAGGTCTTCGCAATGGTGACCGCGCCGTCGGAGTCTACCGAGTAGAAATTCGCGGTGATATTCTCGCCCGTGAGAGCGTAGAAGGAAGACTGATTCTTTCTGACGTCAAAGGTCACGTCTGCGGGATCCATAATGTCGAAGGTCTGAGAAGTGACGTCGCAGGTGGGCTGAACCGCCGCTTTATGGAAGGTGATGGTCGCGACGGCGTCGCTGCCCATCTTCGGCGTGATCTTTACCTTAGCGCTAAACTCGGTACCCACCGTGGGATTGACGGTCACACGGCCGCCGTCAACGGTGATGTAGGAAGCGGCGTCGTCCAGATACTCGACATTGAAGGCGTCGATGCCGATCTCGATATCCTTTGCATCCGAGACGCTGTCGAGGTCGAAGGCGTTGACCTTGATCTTACCCACCTCGGCGGTCTTGCCCGCGATCTCCATCTCCATATCGCTGTTTACGAAGGAGTCCACGATATACTTGGAGCCGAACTCAAAGAGGGGGAACTCCCATCTTGCGGGCTCCCAATACTTATCCCATCCCTTAAATCCGATGGGATCGGGGAGAGTGAGACCCGCCTTGAGCTCAAAGCCGAGGGCGAGGTACAAGCCGCCCGTTACGTAGTAACCTGCGAGCACGCGGAGCTCTTTATTCTCGATCGCCGCCGTCATATCGAGGCGGATCTGACCGCCGATCTCGGCGTATGCGCCCGTCTTTACCTTCAAGCCGACGCCTGCGACCTCGAGGAGGCTCGCGGTGAGCTTGACATAGACGCCTGCCTCCGCCTTGATCTTGCCGAGGAGGACGAGATCCTTCGCCTCGGAGGAGGTATCGATGCTCTTGTAGGTCGAGATGTCGCCGTTGACGTAGGTCACGCCCACGGTGATGTCGGTATAGTAGTCGTACTCAAAGGCGATCTGCGCCTTGAGGCCGAGATTGATATCCACACCGAACTCGATGCCGAGCACGAAACAGTAGATGGGGTACTTATAGGAATAGATCGGGAGCTCTGCGCCTATGATGCCCTTCTCCGCGGTCTTGCCGGAGACGATGTCCTTGAACTTCTGCTTGAAGTCGTCGATGTCGGTCGCCTGGAGCTTTGCATCGGTGGTCTCCATATCGATGGTGCAGACCGTCTTGGTCTTGAGATTCACGCCGAGGTCGAGGTCAAAGTCCATATTGGAGAGATCATTGAGCTGTGCGTTGACGTTCGGAGTGATATTGATGGTATTCTTGACGGCAAAGACGACGTCCATGCCCTTCGCGAGGGTGATCGTGAAGTAAAAGTCGAGCTGGATCTTGTCGGTGGAGACGTCGTACTCAAAGCGGGCGACCATCTTGGGGCTGTCCTTGACGGTCTTTTCAAACTTGCCGCTGAAGAGGTCGAACGCCTCGAGCGCGGACTCATAGACGGCGGCGGTGAAGTCGCTCTCTTCGAGAGCCTGCTGGAGGAGCTCCTCATTCACGGTGAAATTGCCGTCGTCAATGGTCAGGGTCTTATAGATATTGAGATCGTCCACGACCTCGTTGACGGATGCGAGGCGGCAGTAGACCTCCTCCTTGCCGTCCTTGGTCTCGGAGGTGCGCTCTACGTAGTATGCCGCCATGCCGTTATAGGCGTAGCCCTCGATGTCTCCGGTGTAGATGCCTTTGTACTCGTCCGAGATCAGATCGTCGGCGGGCTTCTTCGCGAGGATCACGTCGCCCTTGACGTAATGTCCTGCGACCGCCTCGGGAAGGGTGATGTTATAGTTGATCGCGCCGTCGCTGTTCACGATCTTTTCCACGACGGTGCCGTCGATGGTGGTCTGCTTGAGGGTGTCTTTGACCTTGACGTCCTCGACCTCTTCACCCTCGGTCATAAAGATAAATGTGGAGAGACCGGCGTACTTCTCGTCCACGAAGGTGGATCCCGTCGCCCAGATCTGATAGGACGTGCGCGCCTTAAAGCCTTCGAGCGCGGTGATGCGATAGACGCCGTTGCCCCGGCGGGTGCTCTTTAGGGGGACCTTGTCGCCTTTATTATCGCGGATCAGCACGAAGTTATCGAGCGCGGTGGAAGGATCCTTCGCAGCGCTAATGTCGAAATACGCGTCGGTTCCCAGCCCTTTGAAAACGCCGAGCTCGCTCTTGGACGCCTCGATCGCCCGAGCCACAGGCTCGTCGGTCTTATTGCCGAAAACGCCCGCCGCAAAAAGGCCGAGCACCACGGCTGCCGCCACAACGATCACGATGGGGATGATGATGAACAATTTTTTCATATCCTTTCCTCCGAATATATTCGTGGACGCGCGCTATCGCACGCAAGTAATATTACTTATATATAGTACCATATCATTATATGCTTTTCAAGAGGTTTTCGGAAATTCCCCCCCCTTCGCCTTCGCGCGGAAAAGGTTTTTTGAGATTTTTCGCGTGCAAAAATGCCCCGCAAAGTCCCTACGGAGTCCCTTGAAACGTCTCTTGACGAAAAGAAAAGGTTTTTGACAAAAAAAAGAGCGAGCGACTGTCGCCGCTCGCCTGAAACAATCTCGAAATTATCTCGTTATCTCGTCATCACGATGGTCATGCCGTTATAATCGGCAGTCAAGGTCTTGCCGTCGATGGTCGCAATAAAATCATCATCGTCAAAGCTGATCTTGTCGCCGTCCTTGGTCCATTTCCCCTGCCTGGAGATCGTGAAGTACGGGATCTTGCTCTCAAAGACGTATGTGCCGTCCTTCTTGAGCTCGAGGGTCGCCGCATCGGCTTCGATGGTCACGCCCGATGCGATCTCTTCGCCTGCCTTATACTCCACGCTCACGCCGCCCGACGTATAGCTCAGCGAGTCGAATTTGTACGTTCCCGCAGGACTGCACGCCACGAGAGTGAGCGCCAGAACCGTGGCGATTACCACGACCGATACTAATGCTAAAACTTTCTTCATATTATGCCTCCTATTTTTTATCTTTTTCCTCGCTTTGTGCGGGATTTTCCGCTTTTTTGTCCTTCTTCGTTGTCTTCTTGAAGGTATCTTCGATGGCCTTTTTCGCCCCTTCGTAGGCGCGCTTCAGCGCAGGCTCCGCTTCTACGGGGCGCTCCTTCTCCACTCTGTCGGGGAGAGGCTCCTCCTTGTAGGGCATCTTGCCCTCTCCCGTCAGCTGTCTGATCTCGAGTTGGGTGAAGGGGATGGAGATCCCGTGACGCTTGAACTCGTTAAAGACGTTCTCCATCACGTAGTAGTATACCTCCCAGTAGTCGGGAGAATCGCACCAACAATTGGCAAAAAAGTCGATACTGCTCGCGCCGAACTCCTTGAGTTTACAGAAAGGAGCGGGGTCGAGATAGACCTTGCCATTGGAGGTCATCACGTCGATGACGATCTTCTTGACGAGATCGACGTCGGAGTCGTAGGCGACGGGGAAGGTAAAATTCACACGGCGCTTGGGATTTGCCCCTGCGTTCACGACGGCGCTGTTTACGATGGTGGAATTGGGGATCGTGACCTTCTTATTGTCGGGGGTAAAGAGGGTGGTAAAAAGGAAGTTTATCTCCACGATGCTCCCTTCCTTATCACCTACGGTGATATAGTCCCCTTTCTTGAACATCTTTGTCACCACGATCACGATACCGTTCGCGATATTGGAGATATTCGATTGGAGCGCCATACCGATCGCGAGGATCGCCGCGCTGAGCGCCGCGATGACGCCCGTCATCTGTACTCCCATGATCGAGAGAAGGATCAGGATGAGGATCAACCACAGGATAAACTTTACGATCGCGAGAATGAAATTGCGCGCGACCTCCTCAACCTTGGTGCGGGTAAAGATCTTACGCAGGACGGCGACGACGATCTTGATCACGATGATCCCGATCACGAGCGCCGCAAAAAAGGCGACGATATTCCATACGTTCGAGGAAAAAAACTCCGCGATCGTACTCCACACGTTATCCCAGTCCATAGCGTCCTCCCGATTTTTACTCCTTATAGGATACTACTTTTCGAGCGGCAAGTCAACCGCGGTGAGATTGACAAGAAACTCTCGCGCGCGATATAATAATTAGGCGGCGAATCGCCCCGCAGCTGTCGTGATCCGTTGCCGAGCGCCGTGAAGTTTGCCTTTATACAGCGTGGATACCTACACGCTCTCGCGGGAGGATGCTTCATCATTCGCCCTGCGAACAACTTCACTCTGTCAAGGAGGCTCCTATGTCCGAAATCATCGAGAACGCCAAAACCAACGAAGCACCCGCCATCCTCGAGATCTATAATCTCTCCAAGTCCTACGGGGACAAGAGCGCGGTGGCGGATCTCTCCTTTACCGTGCACGCGGGAGAGCTCTGCGCCTTTATCGGACACAACGGCGCGGGCAAGACGACGACCTTGAAGTGCGTCGCGGGGATCCTCTCCTTTGATGGCGGACACATCCGCGTGGACGGCGTCTCCCTCGAGGACGATGCTCTCGAGGTCAAGCGGCGCATCGCCTATATTCCCGACAATCCCGACCTTTACGACTTCATGACGGGGATGCAGTATCTGAACTTTATCGCCGACGTCTTCGGCGTATCCGAAGATCTCCGCAGGGAGCGCATCGAGAAGTACTCTGCGGCGCTCTCTTTAACAGAGGGCGAGATCGGCTCCTTGATCAGCTCTTACTCGCACGGAATGAAGCAAAAACTCGCCCTGATCTCGGCATTTCTGCACGATCCCAAGCTCATCCTGCTCGACGAGCCTTTCGTGGGACTCGACCCCAAGGCGAGCCACGTCTTGAAGGAGATCATGCGAGACTTCTGCACGGCGGGCGGCGCGATCCTCTTCTCCACCCATATCCTCGAGGTCGCGGAAAAGCTCTGCGACAAGGTGGCGATCATCAAGGGCGGAACCCTCGTGACCTTCGGCAGTATGGAAGAGGTCAAGGGTAATAGCTCCCTCGAGGACGTCTTCCTCGATATGGAGGACGACGAAGATGATGATTAAAGCGCTCTTTCGCAAGCAATTTGCCGAAGTTTTCTCACAATTCTCCAAGAGAAGCGGCACCCAAAACAACTCTCCGCGAAAGGGACTCATCACCGTCATCGTGATCTTCGGAGTGCTCTACGTCTCCCTCGGAATGTCCTTTTTCACCTTCTCAAAGGAGATCTTTGCAAATCTGACGAGCGAGACCTACCCCCTCTTCTATATGATGATCGGGCTCATCGCCACCGCGATCGGACTGCTCGGCAGCGTATTTAACGCCTATACCACGATCTACGAAGCAAAGGACAACGAGATGCTACTCTCGCTCCCCATCCCGCCCCGCCGTATCGTGATGGTGCGGGTGGCGACCCTCCTCGTGATGACGCTCCTTTACTCGGGATCGGTGCTCCTCCCCTCTTTTATCGCCTTCCTGGTGTATGGAAATCCGACCCTCCTCGGCGGGATCAACGCCGCGTTCCTCTTTATCCCTCTGATCCTACTCATCGAAGCGGTCACGATCGGGATCGCCTTTATCGTAGCCGCTGCCGCGAGAAAGGTAAAGAATAAGAAAGCGATCGTCCTCGTCTTTTCGATGGCGCTCGTACTGGTCTTTTATCTCGTTTACTTCCGCGCGCAGTCCTTCGTGACCGAGCTCACCACGATAGGCTCCATCCCCGATGCCGCGCGTTACGCCCTCTTCTTTTATTACTCGATGGGGCGCGCCTCACAGGGGAGCGTTATTGATATGCTGATCGTCGTGGTGACGGGGGTCGGCGCCTTCTTCCTCGCGTACTATCTCCTCTCGCGCTTCTTTGTAAAGTTCACGGCGGCGAATAAGAGCCTCGCGTCCAAGGGCAAGAAAGGAGTCGTCAAGGCGGCAAGTCTGCGCTTTTCTCTCTTCAAGAGAGAATGGAAGATCTTTTCCTCCTCTCCCGCCTACGTGATGAATGCGGCATTCTTCGGCGTGCTCGCCCTCTTTGTCGTCCCCATCGTCGCGATCGTGAAAGGAGAGGCTCTGCGCGGCGCGCTCTCGATGCTCGCCGAGACCTTCCCCCGCACGAACGGTGGGGCGCTCGCCGCCGCCGTCGTCACGATCATCGGCGGAATGAGCTGTATCACTGCTCCCTCCATCTCCATCGAGGGAAAGAGGATCACCCTCCTTCGCTCTCTCCCCATCGAGCCCAAGGAGATCTTCGGAGCAAAGATCGCACTCCATCTCGCCGTCCTCCTCCCCGGCATCCTCTTTGCCTCCATCACCCTCGCCGCAGTGCTCGCCGTGGACGCCCTCTCTTGGGTCACGATGATCCTCTATCCCATCGCGCACACCTTCTTTACCGCCGCATTCGGACTCACGATGAATCTCCACTTCCCCGTGCTCGACTGGACGGACGAGATCACGGCGATCAAGTCGGGAGCCGCCGTACTGATCACCGTCTTCGGCGTAATGATCCTGACCTCTGTCGTGGGCGTGCTGTACTTTGCCTTCGCTTCCTTCCTCTCGGACGGCGTCTATCTCGCGATCCTGACCCTGCTCTTTACTATCGCGGATATCATCCTCGTCAAGTGGCTCGGAGATCAAGGCAAACGAAAATTCGAGCTCCTCGGATAAAGAAAGAAAAAAACGCGCAAACGCGCGTTTTTTCTTACTCTGTTTTCTTGCTTTTTTACTTTTTGCTTCTCGACCTCTTCTCAACGTCTTCTCGTCATCTCGACTCCTTCTCGCGTAGCGAGAAATGCGACGTCTCAAAGCGAAAGATCTCGCAGGCGAATACGCTTCCCTTACGCCCAGAGCTCTGCGATCTTATTTAAGGGATTATTCGTGTAGATCACGTCGAGGCGGAAAAAGCTCCCCACCATGCTTTCTGGGACAGAGCCGTCTCCCGACAAGTACATGATCTGCATCACGATAAGCCCGATACCGAAAAAGACCGCGATGCCGAGGATGATGCCCAGCGTCTTATTGATGACCTTCATGACCGTTGACTCGATCTCCATCACGTTCTTGATGATGAGGACGACGATGATCCTCGCGATCGTCACGACGATAAAGAGAGCGACGGCATAGGCGATGATGTCGATGCGGATAGTCAAGAGGAACTTCACGATGGGTTTCTCCGTCGCGAGGAGCGCCTCCTTGAACTTCGCGAGCAGAGACTGCACGAAGGGGATATTATATACGAGACCAAAGACAAAGTAGCAGATCACTACGGAGATGATGATACCGAAGATCCCTTTCGTCAGGATAGAGAGCTGCTTGCCGAATCCGAGCGCGAACCCGAGAATGATAAAGAGCAAGAGCCCTGCGATAAATATAAAATCGGCTGTTACCATAGATTTCTCCTTTTTCCCCTTCCCCTTGCGGACCCTCCGCGGGGGAAATCGCTGATTTCAGTATTATATTATACGACGAAATGCAAAAACTGTCAAGTTTAGAGGTCAGCGGGCGTCTTCAAAACGCTCACCTCTTAGAGAGACGCAGGCGATTGATATCGTTCTCGCGACGCACGAGTTTCTCGGCGAATTGATAGATGGACCCGCTGAGATTGACTGCGTCCACGATGTCGCCGTTCGCCTGCATACTGTAATAGTCGCACTCCGAGACGATCAGATGGTCGCCGAGCTTGACGTTTACGACGCCGAGCGCCTGTGCGATACGATTTGTCGCGTCGATATCGGCGTCGGAGGGATCGAGCTGTCCATTGGGATGATTGTGCCCGAGGACGACGTACGCTGCGCCGCTCTTGACGGCATTTTGCACGATCTTATCCCGATTTACCCCGACGGAATGGCGCGCACCGCCGTAGTTCTCCGACTTCAAGATGCGACCGCCGTCGTCGAGATAGACGATGAGGGTGTGCTCCTCCTTTTTCCTGCCGATACACGCGATGCAGTATTCGGCGCATTCCTTGGGTCCGAGCAGGCGCTTCTCCTTTTCGGAGAGCATATATGCGGAGATGACGTCGGGGAGAGTATGGAGATATAGCGCCGCATTCTCGGTCATTCCCCTGACCTCGACGAGATCGGTAGTCTCGGCGTCCAAGACCTTCTTAAAGGAGCCGAAGGTGGAGAGGAGATCGTGGGCGATGGGATTTGTATCGCGGCGCGGGATAAAAGGATAGAGAAGGTATTCGAGCTTCTCGTGATCCTCCAAGCTCTCGAAGCCGTATCTCTTGATACGATTTCTCAAGCGAGCCCTGTGTCCGTCGTGTACTCCTGCCATTCTTTCTCCTATAAAAAAGAGCGAAACGCTTTACAGCGTCACGCCCGTCTTGAGTATAGCGATCTGTTTGTCGCCGCGCGTCTCGTTGCCCGCCTTCTTTCCCTCAAAGGTATCGAGGAGGAGGTCATAGAGCTCCATCACGATAGCGTCCACCTCGGGACAAGAGAGCATCCTGCCCGCGTCAAAGTCGATCCAGCCCTTCTTTTTCATCGCGAGGGGGGAATTGGAGGCGATCTTTAGGGTGGGGACCACGCTGCCGAGCGGCGTCCCGCGACCTGTGGAGAACATGATCACGCTCGCACCCGTCGCCGCGAGGGTCGTGCAGGCGATGATATCGTTGCCCGGGCTCTCGATGACGTTGAGACCGCGCTCGGTGGCGCGTTCAAGCTCGGTGAGCACCGCTTTGACCTCGCCCTTGCCCGACTTTTGCACGCAGCCGAGAGACTTCTCTTCGAGGGTGGTGATCCCGCCCGCTTTATTGCCCGGAGAGGGATTTTCATAGACGTTCACGCCGTGCGAGCCGTAGAAAGTCTTCCAACGATTGATGAGATCGGCGATGTCGTGAAAGACCTTTTCGTCCTTCGCGCGCGCCATCAGGGTCTGCTCCGCGCCGAATGCCTCGGGAGTCTCCGCGAGAACGACCGTCGCGCCGCACGCCTCGAGGAGGTCGGCGACACGTCCGATCAGATAGTTCGCCGTGATGCCCGAAAAGCCGTCGCTACCGCCGCATTTCACACCCACCGTCACCTCGGACAGGGGAACGAGCGTCCTCTCGTCACGAGACGCCACGGCGTAGAGTTCTTCGAGTAGGCGCAAGGCTTCCGCCTCGTCGTCCTCCACTTCCTGCGCTACGAGGAAGCGTACGCGCTCGCCCTCGGGGACGATCTTCTTGACGTCCTCCATCCTGTTTTCCTCACAGCCGAGCCCGAGGAAGAGGACGCCGCCGACGTTTGCGTTTTCAGATAGATTTACGAGGATATTTCTCGTACGCGTCAGGTCGTCTCCGAGCTCGGAACAGCCCACGCGATGGGTCAAGACGACTACGTCGTCCACCTTCATATCGTTTTTATGGATCTCCTTGAAACGGCGCGCCACGTTCTCCGCGCTCGCCGCGATACAGCCCACCGTCGGGACGATATAGAGTTCGTTCCTCGCACCTGCGCCGCAGGGTCTCTGATAGGCGAGCACCTTGTCACGCGCGGGACGAGCGGGAAGGGGCTGGAGCTTTTTATCGTACACGTAGTCGAGCGCCTCTGCAGTCAGCGCGCTCGCGAGGTTATGCGTGTGCACAAAGTCGCCTTTCTTGATCTCCTTCGTCGCCACGCCGATCGGATAGCCGTACTTCACGACCGCCTCGCCCTTCTTGATATCCGTAAGAGCGATCTTGTGTCCTGCGGGCACTTCCCCTTGCGGGGCTTTCAGCACGCCGACGTTATCTTTTTCGTTCAGGATGATGAGTTCGCTCATAAAGTCTTTAAGGTCTCACGCACCTTGCCCGCCTTGATGGCGCGGACATAGTCGATCGCCGCGGTATAGACGCCCTCGGTCTCCTCGAGATCCATACCCCAGAAATTCACGTTGCGGACGTACGCTTCAAACTTCGCCTCGGTGGGGAGATCCTGCGCAAAGAACGCCTTGACGTCGTCGCCGTCGTTGATCGTGAAGTCCTTGCTGTCATACAGGCAGAAGAGCGCCGCAAAGGCGTAGAGCATATGCTTGCGTCCCGCCTTGTCGCAGGCGAGGAAGGAAGGCAGAAGCCTCGTCTTCCACTTGGAGACGCTATTCAGGATGATGGAGGAGAAGAGGTGATCGATGTAGGGATTGGAGAAGCGCTCCAAGACGTCGCGCTTGAACTGCATCAAAAGCTCCTTGTCCATCTTGATCGTCGGGATGATCTCGTCGTTTGCGAGAGCCTCGGCATAGGCCGAGAGATCCTTGTCGTTGACCGCGTCACGCACGATGGCGACGCCGCACAGCATCGAGATAGGCGCGAGAGCGGTATGGAGACCGTTCAGGATCTTGACCTTTCTCTCACGATAGGGCTTGACGTCGTCTGTAAACTTGACGCGGGGATCCTTGAGGAAGGGGAGCTTCTCTTTGAGGCTGTCGTCCCCCTCGATGACGAGGGAGAGGAACGCCTCGCCGACGGTCATGAGGTTATCCTCGCAGCCCATCGCCTCGAAATGCTCCTTCTCGTGTCCGCGGGGGAATCCGGGAACGATCTTATCCACGAGGCTGTTGTACACTTTGATCTCCTTGACAAAGTCGATAAAGCCCGCCTCGAGCCCCCACAGCTCGGCATACTGCAAGACGTACTTCTTGAGGGTCTCGCCGTTCTTTTCGATGAGCTCCAAGGGGAGGAGCTCCACTCTGCCCGCCTCTCCGTACTTCTTGTAGCGAGCGTAGAGGATCTTGGTGATCTTTGCGGGGAAAGTGCCGATGTCCTCGAACTTGTCCGCCGCGTTAAAGGCGATGCCCGCCTCGGTGGTATTGCTGATGATGACCTTGAGCTCGGGATCCAGGCACGCCGCTTCGTAGCGATCATACTCGCGATAGGGGTTCACGCAGTCCTTGACCACCGTGATGTAGGTGTATTCCTTGACGGCTTTACCGTCAACCTTGCCGCAGACGCAGGTGTGATACTTGCAGTCAGCCTTTCTGAAATTTTCCCAATAGGGATTGTCGATCGGGGTCACGAGCACGACGCTCTCGCCGTCACCGTACTTGTCCTGTCTGAGTTGGATCAGATAATCGATAAAACTGCGGATAAAATTGCCTTCGCCGAACTGTAAAACGGTAGCCATAACATTTCTCCTTTATACGTTATGAAGTTACCATGATTATACTACTCAAAGCGCGCGAGAGACAAGCGATTTGAGATAATTGGGAATTCGGAATGCGTAATGCGGAATGCGTAATCGGGCGGCGCTGCCGCGTGAATTGCCGCTTTGCGGCGTGAATTGACGACTACGTCGTCGTGAATTGGCTTCGCCGTGAATTGCAAGGACAAGCCTTGCGTTATTGGTCGCGTTGCTCCCAAAAAACCTCATTTAGGGAGCGGAAAGAATGTAAAATCTATCCCTACATCCTTAACTGCTCGCTCTGCGAGCAACTTCACTATTCGCGGATCGCGAATAACTTCACTGACGAAGTCAACTTCACTTGCTGAAGGCAAACTTCACTGCGCGCTGCCGCGCGCAACTTCACCTTGGGCAGAGCCCAACACGTCAAGCTTCCAGCTTCTTTGCCTCGGCGATCACCGAGCGAAAGACGTTTTCGAGGGCGTCCTTTTCGGCGTCATCGAGGGCGCAGGAGCGCACCTGTGCGATCACGACCGCTTCCCTGCCCGTATTCGTGACGGGGATATTCTCCCTCTTCTTTACCTCGCCGATCTCTTTCACGACGGCGAAGCGGGCGAGCAAAAGCTCCGCGATCTCCTTGTCCAGCCTGTCGATATCCTTCCTGAGTACATCAAGTTCGCTCATTTTTCCTCCTTTAGGAGCGCGTCGGCGAGTGCGATCGCGACGGCGGCTTCCACGACGGGGACGGCACGCGGCACGATACAGGCGTCGTGTCTCCCCTTGATCTCGATCTCGACGTTCTCCCTCTTTACGAGATCGATGCTCTGCTGTTTCCGTGCGATGGAGGGCGTCGGGCGCACCGCCACCGCGAGAGTGATATCGTTTCCGTTACTGATACCGCCGTTGATACCACCGGCATCGTTCTTGATAAATGCGACCTTTCCCCCTTCCACACGGAGAGGGTCGTTCGCCTCCGATCCGCGCATATTCGCGAGGTCAAATCCCGCGCCGAACTCCACCCCTTTGATCGCGGGGATCAGATAGAGGAGAGAGGATATCTTTCCTTCGAGCGAGCCGAAGAGCCCGCCCCCGATCCCGCCGGGATAGCCCGTGACGGCGCATTCGATACGTCCGCCGACAGAGTCCTTTTCCGCCGCGGCGCGCGTGATCTCCTCGAGCATTTCTCCCTTGCGCAAGGGACTCCACTCCCCCTTTTCGCCCGCAGAGAGCATCTCCTCGGTGAGCCCGTTTCTGTATGTCGCACCCTTGACTCTCCCCACTTCGGACACCCACGCGGAGACGCGGATCCCCTTCTTGGAAAGATAGCTCTTCGCCATATATCCGAGCACGCAGAGAGGGGCGGTCAGCCTACCGCTGAATTCACCCCCGCCCGAAAAGTCCAGCCGTCCGTCCATCAGGTGCGCCGCATAGTCTGCGTGCGAAGGACGGGGGATGCCGTACAGCTCGTTGTAGTCGGAGCTTTTGACGTCGCCATTCTTGATCACGGCGCGAAGCTCGTCCTCTGAAAAGCTGATCTCGGGAATATCGCCCTCCATTCTCGCGGTGGAGTAAGCCGCCTTTTTCGCGCGGCGCCTGTCCATAAATGCGGAGAGTCCCGCCGCGTCGAACGCCACTTCGGGGAGTCCCTTCGCCGTGACGCCGATCTCAGGCGCGTGCGAGGTGCCGTACACTTCAAACTCGATCTTGTCACCCTTCCACTTCATACTTTCCTCCAAGCGCACCGAAGTCCTGCCAAAACTCGGGATACGACTTTTTAACGCAGGTCATATCGTCTATCTCGCTCTCCCCCTCGCTATAAGCGGCAAGGATCGCCTCCGACATCGCCATCCTGTGATCGGCAAATGCCCGAAAAGCAGCGCCCTGCGGCCGCCCGCCGACGATGACGAGATCGTCCTCGGTGCGATGCGTTTCGATGCCTGCCCGTGAGAGCATATCCTCGATCGCCATAAGTCTGTCGCTCTCCTTGTCGCGGAGCCGCGATACCTTTTGCAGAACGCTCTCCCCCGTGCAGTAAGATGCGAGCACCGAGAGGATGGGGGCGAGATCGGGAGTCTCGCCGACGTCTGCGACAAAGCCTCGCAAAGCGCCCTTCTTAACTTCGACGGCGTCCTCCGAGACACGAACGAGGGCGCCCGCTTTCCTGACGACCTCCACGATCGCCTTATCCCCCTGCGCGGAGGATAGGTCGAGTCCTCTGACCGTGACCGCGCCGCCGAGGGCGCCTGCCACGATGGGGAATGCCGCTCCCGAGAAATCCGCGGGAACGAGGACGCTATTCAAGCGGTACTTCTGCCCGCCGCGGATCAAAAATCCTCTCTCCGTCGCCTCGACGACGATCCCCGCCGAGCGGAGCACTTCGAGGGTGATGTCGATATAGGGAGCGGATACCGCCCTTCCGAGGAGCACGATCTCGCTGTCCCCCTCGAGGAGAGGGAGCGCCATCAGGAGTCCCGTCACGAACTGCGAGCTGATCGTCGCGTCGATCTCGTAGATCCCCGCCTTCAGCTGTCCTCGTACGGTGAGTCCCTCTATCTCTGCGCCGTGAGCGGCTAACGTCTCTGTAAGAGCGGTCATCGGACGCTCCGCGAGCCGTCCCGCCGTCCGAAAGCTCGCCTCTACGCCGAGCGCCGCCGCGAGCGGCAGGAGAAAGCGCAAGGTACTGCCACTCTCCCCCACGAAGGGTTCGACCCTTCCCGCGGGGCGGTGAAAATCTCCGTAATAGACCGATCTATCCGCATATTTCGCCTCAAAGCCGAGAGTCTCGAGAGCGTGCGCCGTATGGGCAGCGTCCTCGCTCGTCCCATAGGAAAGGGCGCCATTAGAGAGCGCCGCCGCGATCAGCATGCGATGAGCGTACGACTTACTCTTGACCCCGTCGAGGGCGCCGTTTAAGGTGTGCGGAAAGACCTTTACTTTCATTTCTTATCGATCTCCCTCTTGATACGATCGCCTTCGGCGAGGAGAGCGCGGAGCCCCGCTTCGTCCCCCTGTCCGAGGGCGTCGGAATATGCCTGCAAGGCGTGGATCAAGCCGTCGAGTTCCCCTTTCAGGTAGTCGCGGTTATCCGTCATCAGCTCCGCCCACATATCGGGATTCAGCCTCGCGACCCTCGTCAGGTCACGGTAACTGCCCGCGGAGTAGCCTCCGTGCTCACGCGCGCTGGCGCTCTTGATAAAAGCGTTGGACACGATGTGACAGAGCTGTGAAGTGTAGGAGATCATCTTGTCGTGTCTCTCGGGGGTCGTGACCACGACCTCGCCGAAGCCGAGCGAGAGATAGAACTTTTTAAGCTCCGAGAGAGCAAAGAGATCCTCCGTCACGGGAACGAGGATCATAGAGGCACCCTCAAAGAGTCTGACCGAGGAATGCTCCACTCCCGAGTATTCCCTGCCTGCCATCGGATGACCTCCGACGCAGACGATATCCTCTCTCTCCTCGGAGATACGGCGCATCGCGTCAGTCACGATACGTTTATTGCCGCAAAAGTCGGAGAGGATCGCCCCCTTCTTGAGATAGGGGAGATAGCTTTTCGCCACCCCTTCAAAGGCGCGCGGATAGATCGCGAGGACGAGCAAATCCACCTCTCCCGCATTCGCCTCCGTCAAGGGTTCGGTGTACGCCTTCGCGAGGAGCGCTTTCTGCATGACCGCCGCGCTACGGTCGCATCCATACACCGTATATCCGTTTTTTACAAGTACCCTGCCGAAGCTCGCGCCCATGAGCCCGAGCCCGACGATACCGACAGATCTTATCATACCTTCTTTCCCACCGCGCGAGCGACTTCGTTCACTTCGGCAACGACCTCCTTGAACTGCTCGGGACGGAGGCTCTGCGCGCCGTCGCACAGAGCGTGCGGAGGATCGTTATGCACCTCGATCATCACGCCGTCCGCCCCTGCGGCTGCCGCCGCCTTAGAGAGAGGCTTGACGTATCTCGCGACGCCCGACGCGTGCGAAGGATCCACGATGATGGGGAGATGGGTCAGCTCCTTGAGTACGGGGACCGCGCTGATGTCGAGGGTATTTCTCGTCGTGGTCTCGTAGGTGCGGATGCCGCGCTCGCAGAGGATGATGTCGTGACACCCCTCGCTCATCAGATATTCCGCGCTCATCAGCCACTCCTGTACGGTGGCGGCGATGCCGCGCTTCAAGACGACGGGCTTCTGCATCCTGCCCACCGCCTTCAAAAGTTCAAAGTTTTGCATATCGCGCGCGCCGATCTGCACGATATCCACGTCGCGGAAGAGATCGATATGGATCTCGCTCATGATCTCGGTCACGATGGGGAGACCCGTCTCCTCCT
>CAMOTC010000027.1 GCA_946625545.1 uncultured Clostridia bacterium
CTATTCAGAACTATCCTATATTACAAAAGTGATTTGATAGAAAGGTGCAGATGCGAGGCTCGACGAAAAACCGCGCAGGCGCGTACTAAATCGTACGTAACTGCGCGGTTTTGAAGTCAGTAACAAAGCAGATGTGCCTTTATATCAAATCACTTCGTATAATTGTCGAAGTAGCCTTGGACAAGCACTATCGGCGTCCCCTTATCCCCGCTACCGCTCGTCAGGTCGCACAGCGAACCGATAAGGTCGGTCAAGCGGCGAGGCGTGGTGCCCTGCGAGACCATCTGTCCGACGAGGTCGGCATCCTTATGACGGATGTAGTCGGAGATCGCCTCCTTCAAGGCGTCACCCGAGAGATCGGCAAAGTTATTGTCCGCGAGATACTTGAGCTTGACCTCGTTCGGCTGACCCTCCAAGCCCTCGGTATAGGCGGGGCTGACCACGGGGTCTGCAAGCTCCCAGATCTTGCCCTGCGGATCCTTAAAGGCACCGTCGCCGTACACCATGACCTCGACCTTGACGCCCGTCGCCGCGAGGATCAGAGCGCGGATCTTCTCCACCACGGGAGCGCAGTCACGCGGGAAGAGCTTGATGGTATTCTCGGTCGCCTTATTGGAGCCGAGGAGTCCGTAATTCTCATTGTAGCCACTGCCATTCACGGGAGCGGTCATGATCTCGTCGAGAGAATAGACCTTCGCGCCCTTCGCGACGAGGAGCCTCTTGGTGCGGCGGCGCGTGTGAATATCGCAGTTGATCACGTTCTTGGTATAGTCGAGGATCGCGCGGCAATCATTCGCAAAGACGATCTCGCACTCACAGTCCATGCTCTCGATGAGCTCACGATAGTAGGCGACGTAGTCCACACCGGTGAAGGTGTGCTTGGTCTCGCCGAAGGTATCGCGGAACTGTTTCTCGGTCAGGACGTCGGTCCAGGGATTGATCCCCGCCGCATCCAAACGGTCGAGATCCACGAGGTGGTTGCCCACTTCGTCGGAGGGATAGGAGAGCATCAAGACGATCTTTTTGAGTCCCTTGGCGATGCCTCTCAGGCAGATGGCGAAGCGGTTACGGCTGAGGATCGGGAAGATCACACCCACCGTCTCGTCGCCGAACTTTGCCTTGACGTCTGCGGCGATGTCGTCCACCGTGGCGTAGTTGCCCTGCGCTCTCGCGACGACAGCCTCGGTAACGGCGATAACGTCTTTCTCGTGGAGAGCGAAGCCCTCCGCCTTGCTCGCCGCAAGCACGCTGTCTGCGACGATAGCGGCGATATCGTCACCCTTTCTGATGATGGGAGCGCGAATGCCCCTGGATACAGTACCGACCAATCTTTCCATAAAAAAACTCCGTAAAGGTATAGTCTCCCCTGCGGAGCGTCCGCATCATTGAGGAGCATACTCATTATAACAAAAAAAGCGCCCCCGCGTAAAGCGGGAGGCTTTATAATGTCTTATAACAATTTTATACCGCCTTTATGCTTGCTTTATACTCGCATCAGGAGGCGTAGGTGGGGGTCAAACCGCTGAAATTCCCATTCAACGTCACCGAGCCCGAGGGACAGGCGAAGGAGACGCTCTCGAGCGCAAAGCACCCGTCAAAGGCGCTCTGTCCTACGGTGACCGAAGTCGTATTCTTGAAGGTGACCGCCTTGAGATTCGTCATACCGAAGCAGGTCCCTGCGAGGACGTTATTCAGGCTTGAGCCGAAGACGATGCTCGTCACGATGATATTATTGCGCAGGCGAGCGTCGCTGCCACTGTAGCTTGCACCGTCCTGCGAGCACTTATAGGCGGCATAGGAACTGACAAAGAGCACCTTAGTCACAGGGAGATCTGCGGCTCTGATGGCGTCGTCACGATAGGTCGAGGGGATCACGAGCTCGGCAACGCTCCCGGTATAGCCCACGACGCCGTACGCCGCCGCCACCGTATCGCTCCCCGCGGTGATCTCCGTGCCGCTGCTGTCGAGAGCGACGTAGACGATATCCTTCGCACTGCCGTTCACGTCGGCGATGTCGGTATCGATATCGCGGGTATCGGCATCCTGCTCCTGCCAATATGCGGCCGTCCCGCAAGCAAAGAGCGCGAGCACAAGCGCCGCGATCAATAGGATCAAGAGTGTGATTTTACATACGTTCTTCATTTCTCAGCGCCTCCTTAAGGCTCTACCGGCTCTGCCGGCGTCTCTGCGACGACTTCCTCGACGAGCATACTCATATAGAGGGTGACCCGCTCTGCGTTGATCTTAGCGTCGCGCTTCTCATCCGTCCTCGCCATAAAGACGTATAGGGTGAAGGAGAAAGTCGTATTGGGCTGTAAATACAAGTGATCGCCGTCCGAGAGCTGCACCTCGTTTACCGTGCTGTTCTCTGCCGTGGGATCGTGCCAATAGCGGAGCTCGGCATTGGACTCTGCCGCCGCGGGCAAGGTGAAGTCGCTCCCCGACTCCGCGCCGAGGACGTAGTATGCCCCGTCGTAGTAGAGGAAGGTCTTGCCTTCGTAATCGATCAGCAGGATATAGCCGATCTCCCCCTGACGCACGAGGTCGCTATGCGCGATCAGGCGGTTTTCCGCACTCTTTTCGTGCGCCTCCTCATCAAGGAGGGAGAGGAGATTATCCTCCGTGACGGCTACCTCCTCGGAAAAGCTCGCGAGATGGTCGCTGAGCGCCGCGCCCGAGAGGAAGGAAGAGGTATAGACGTGCAGTTCGGGAGTGAAGGAACCAACGGTGTCGTTCTCACCTGTCCAGAAGGCGCCGCTCGCAGTATATTTCACAACCTGCGCCGCACTCGCCACGATCCCCGTATGGGCGGGGGATACGGTATCCACGTCAAAGACGTCCAAAGGATCGAGAGCACCGGGAGCGAGAGCGATATCGTTCTTTTCCGTCGCGGGAACGAGGACGTTCGCAGGGGTGGAGATCCCACCCGAAGCAAAGGTGAGATCCGTCTCGTACTTCAGGATCATCGGGCTCTCGGAATTCAAGACGAATTCGTAGTCCTTCCCGTATCTCGACAAGAACCAAGCGTAGGTCGTCGTCACAACGCCGAACGCGAAGACCGCGATGATGGATACAAGCAAGATGATAAATGCCTTCTTATTACGCTTCATTGTTCACCTCCTCCACGGAGCAACCCACCGTAAAGGTAAATTTCTCACCTCTGTAATGGTCGTCCGAGTAAGGGAATCCATTGACCTTCTCATAGCGAGAATAGGTCACGTATTCGTTGCTGTCGCCTACCTTGATGTAGCTGCCGTTCGCTGCGCCCTCACCCGCGCCCGAAGCATTCGTGTACTTGGTCACGAGATCCTTCTGCACGTAGGAGGTCACGACGCGGACGTAGCCGCCCTCCGCATTCGCGGTATAGGTGTAGTCGCCGTTGCCGTCCGCCTCCGCGCTCTTTGTATAGCGCTGCAAGCCGTAATGGTACTTTGCCTTATAGGTCGTGTAGCTCACGACGCCGATATAGTCGCCGCCTGCGGAGAGCTCATAGCCCTCGATCGCGGCGTAATTGCCGGCGAGCCACTTGGTCGTGTACTCCGTGTCGGGCAGGAAGACGTAGGTAAAGGCGAGCTCGTAGCGACCCTCGACGAAGAGAGCCGTGCTCGTCGTCTCGTTTACCGTCTGCATCAAAACGCCGTCATCCGCGACCGTGAGATTGCTGAAAGAGAGCTTATAGCGGGTCAAGCCGTCGTCCGTCTCTGCGTTATACGCACGGAAGTGATGATCGGTGCCGTCCTTTACAAAGCCGCCGTCACTCTTCTGCTCGTAGACGTTCGCCGTCACGTGGAAGAGATCGGTGATCAGGACGTTCGCGATCGCACCCGTCGGATAGTCGATCTCGACGGTGCCGAACTCCACCTTGACCTTGCCGAAGTGGGAGTCGGAGGAGAGAGAGGTGATATTCAGGGAGAAGCCGCCCGCCTCATAGACGTAGGGGGCGTCCTTGCCCGAGGCGACGTTGCCGATCTCGCCGTTGTAGGCAAAGGTCGTGCCCTCCACGGAAGGATCAAACGCGACGTTCAAAGTGCGCGCGGCGTCTAATGTGACGTCATTTGCATCGACCTCGGGGTTGCTGGTAAACCACGCGACAGATGCTACCACGATGGACAGCACGATGACCGCTATCAGCGCTACACTGAGCGCTATCTTTGCAAACCCTTTCATTATCTCACCTCCTCAACGATGGCGCCCAAGAAGTTGCCACCTTCTGAAGAATAGATCTTCTTCGCATTCTCGCCGGTCACGCCGCCGATCGCACCGTAGGCGAACTCTCCGGCGTGGACTCCGCCGTCCGTGTAGGAGTACGGCAGATAGATATCCGCGCCGAGAGTGTAGGTCGCCCAGCTGTACATCTCCATGATCGCGAGCTGTCTGTAAGAGTAGATCGTGTACTCATCGAAGCCCTCCTCCGTGACGTCGATCTCGCCGACGTAGAAGTCCTTCATCACGTAGCCGATCACCATATTGCGGATGGTCTCGTTCTCGACCATGTAGGTCGCGTACGCCACGCCGCCTTCCGCATCAGCGTCCACACCGAGGAGCGATCCCTCGAGGTAGTCGCCGCTGACCGTGACCTCGCCCTCGCCGACGATGCCCGCCGCAGTAACTGCCGCGTTCGCATTGATCTTATTGATCTCGACGAAGGTATCCGCCTCGACGTCCTCGGAAGCGCTACCGACCGCGCCGCCTACCGTGACCTCGACATTCTCGGAGCCGTAGACCTTGACGTAGCCGACCGCCGCGCTATCCGTGACCTCGCCATCGGTGGTACCTGCGAGGAAGCCGACCGTGGAGGCGTTCGTGGTATAGATGTGACCTTGCGCCGTGGAGGATACGATCTCGTTCGCGCTACCTGCGATCGCACCGACGGAAGCATTCGCACCCGTGGAGAGCACGCTCACGTAGCGGAGGTTCACGCCGGTGAGTCTGCCTGCGACCGATCCGAAGAAGCCGACGTTCTCGACGCTGCCGATGATCGTGAAGTCGCTGAGGGTGTAGCCCGTGCCGACGTAGTTACCGCTGAGGCTCGTGACCACCGCATTCGTGTAGATCACGAACGCGCCCCTCTTCGTGCCGCTGATATTCGCGGTCTGCGTGTAGGTGACGTCCGCTGCGGTGATGCCGTCGAGCGCGACGAGCGCCGCACTCTCATCGGTGAGGACCGCGAGATCCTCGATGCTCGCGACGCCGAAGCTGTAAGCCTCGTTGTCGAGCACCGCAAGGGAGGAGACCGTGAAGTAGGCATTGCCCACCACGGTGTAGTTGTCGTTGATCTCGATAGCGATCACGCTACCGGTCGCGTTCACCACGTAGTTGCGCATCGTCGGGCGTCCGTTCACCGTCGCAGCGCTCTTTGCCGCACTGAAGGAGGAGAAGGTGATCGTGAAGCCGAGGCCTGCGTCGTCGATCTCCGCACGGAGCGCCGTATCCAGCTCGTCGCCGAGCTCGACGCCGTTGATCGTGTAGCTCGACACCGCCATACCGCTCAGCCAATCGTTCTGGGTCCAGCTCTGCACCTTCTTCGTGAAGTCCACGTTCACCACGCGCTTCGCGATGGTCCAGGCGTCGCTGACCAGTCCGTTCTCACCGACGGAGTAGTTGAGGTTCTCCACAGCGGCGATCTTGGTCGTGTAGGTGCCCGCGTTGACAGGCAGGCTCGTGCCGTACTCACCGCCAGAGACAGCGTAGTTCATCGTGATGTCACCGAGGTCCATATCGCCCTCGCCTTCCGCAAAGTTGCCGAGAGTGTAGATCGCACCGTCGATCTCACCGTGCTCCGCCTTATCGTAGACGAGAGTCGTGTCGATGTCCCAAGTCGCCGTCAAGGGTCTCGGGGTGATGGTCGCCGTCAGCGTGCCATTGTAGGAGACCGTGACCGTGGTGTAGCGATTTGCCTCGTACCTATCGTACGCGCTGTACTGCGCGGCGTCATTATGCAGGATGTACTCGTAGTACATCACGTAGGTACCTTCCTCTCTGTTGAGAACGTAGGTGTCGTTATCCTTGACGTACTTGTCGCCGTTATCGAGAGTCTCGTACGGGACGCCCTTCTTGCCGTCGAAGATCACGTAGGCGCCATCCGCCGCGACCGTCGTGCAAGCAGCGTTGCTGTATCTCGTGAGCGAGCTCAGGAGCACGTATCTCGAGACCTTGACGTAGTCGCCGCTATCATTGAGGATGAAGGCATCGTGTGCGAAGGAGTTATATCTCCTGAAGACCGCATTGATGATGCTCTCACCCATTCTCGCGACGCGGACGTCGGGCACATACGCACCCACCACGCTCCTGTCGTTCACGGTGTCCACGGTGGAGCTCGCAAAGGTGCCCGTCTCCTCACCGATGCTGACCCTGTAGATGTAGTTCGTATGATGCAGGAAGGTCAGCCGTGCATCAGCGCTCGTGCAACCTTCTTGCTGCTCGAGGACGTTCACATCCTTGCTATTCGCCGTAGCGGTAAACGCAGTCAAGAAGTCAACCGTGACATCGCTCGAGAGGATGTTGGAGAGGGTGATCACATACGCCTCTTCGCCTCTCGTGTAGGTGTAGGTCCTCGTACCCGCCGCCGCGTTATAAGCGACGCTCTTCGTGCCGACCATCTCGGTCTCACCGTCGTAGACCTTGTTGATGGAGCTCTGCATATTAACGTCGATCACGCGCTCACTGATCACCCAGCTCAAGGAGAGGATGGAAGCGTTGACGTCGTAGTTCTGCAGGATATCCGCGCCCGCACCGGTGATCGCCTGGATCGTGGAGAGGTATCTGCCCGCATTTCTCTGCGTCGTGGCATCGCTCTCGTAGGTGCCGTTCTCATTCACGGTGATCGCGATGGTGTCGAAGTGCGCCGTACCGTACTTCTGGATCTCGAAGCCGTAGTTCTCGGCGAAGGGACCGAAGTCACCCGCAAACGCCACGAATCTACGGAAGATCGGGTTGTAGACGTAGAGGGTATTCGCACGATAGTAGTTGTTGCCGTCCTTGTAGTAGACGTAGGAGTCGTTCTTTGTCAGGCTGTCGTAGTTCTCCGCCGTGATATCCTGATAGTTGGTGCCGTCCGTCGAGTAGAAGAAGTAGTTGCCGCTAGCCGACGCGGTCAGCTCCTTCAAGCTGTAGACGTTGGAGCTACGGGTGTAGAGCTGGATGTGCGTGCCGTGGATCGCCTCGTTGTAAGCCACGAGAGTGGTGTTCTGATAGACGTTAACGCCGTTCTCGTTGTCCTGCTCGGCGACCTGGATCGTCGTGCCACTGGCGTAGACCGTATGGTCGGTGCCGTCGTAGACAAACGCGGTATCGTCGTAGAGCGTCTCGCACTCGGGATCGGTGAACCAGCTGATCTGCGCACTTCTCTTACGCATCGTGACGTCGAGGTAGTAGTTGGTCACGTTGTAGTTGTTGATGTACTTCGCGTACTCATTGGCGTAGTACTCTGCATACGCCGCGCTCTCCTCGCTCTCGTCCGCCATAGCGTCAGCGATCACGCGTTCTCTCGAATACCATTCAGCGACGAATCTGTACTCGCCCGCGTCGATGAACTCGCCGAGCGCGTGCTCGAGGTCGTCCGCCTCAAAGACCTTGAGGTCGAGCCAGATCTTATTACCGGTGCCGTCGGTGCTGATCGTACCGTCACCGCCGAGCGCGGTGATGTAAGCATTCAGGTAAGGCGCCTGATCCACACCGCAGTACTCAAAGTCAACGACTTCGACAGGCACGCCCGCAGACATATACACGATGCTCGTATCCACAGGATTGATGCGCAGGTAACCCGTCCTCGTCCAAGCGTTGTAGTTACCCGTCTGAGCGATGGTCGCACGCACCAGGTAGCTACCGACGGTATCGCCGTCCTTCAGAACGTCCTTCGCGCTGTTGCCCTCCTGCCACACGTAGCTGTACGTATATCTGGTCTCCTCGCTCAAGAGGTAGTAGCCCGGGGTGTCGTTCACGGTCTTGATGATATATGCGCCGTTCTCCGCGAGCTCGTAAGTGCCGTGCTCTTCGTCCACGAGGTTGTATCTTTCGAGGCTGCTGATCGCCACGTACTCGTCGCCGAGCAAGATGTGCGTTCCGTCGACGTTCTGCTCGAACTGCATCGAACCGTCGGAGATCTCGTAGCTGACGACCGCGATGGATCCGTCGCGGTAGGTGAGGGTCCTGGAATTCAGGTAGTTATCCATGCAGATGCACTTCCTGTACGCAGCGATGATCTCGCTGTAGAGGACCGCCGTGCCGCCGACGTTGACGTAGGCACCGCTCTGAGAGGTCTCGGCAAGGGTCTCGTCGGTATATCTCGCCACATTGGCGTAGTCAACGTAGTAGACCACGTTATCGATCGTCCAAGGCACGTACTTGCCGTTTGCCAGATCGGTGTAGAGCACCGCGGTTCCGGCGATATTTACGTATGCGCCATTCTCCGCATCCTCAGTGGTAAAGGTGTCGTCGGTGTATCTCGTAGCCGCGGTGTAGTCAACGTAGTAAACGGTATCCTCCACGATCCACGGGACGTACTTGCCGCCTGCGGAGGGGATGTAGTAGTAATAGCCCATCTCAGGCGAAGCGTAGAGCGAGTAGTCACTGCCCTGATAGGTCGCGTCGATGGTGTTCGCGCCTCTGTCATCGAGGAAGTAGAAGGTCGCATCACCGCGATTTACCGTGACCGTGACGCTATCCGTCCAAGCCTCGTAGTTGTAGAAGACGTTGGAGGCATCGTTGCTGCCCGCAAAGCTCGCGCTGATCGTGTAGAGACCCGCGTTCTTTACGTAGTTCGCGTGACCAGCCACGTCGCCGCCTGCATAGGTGAAGGGGATCGCGACCGCGGGATCATAGGGCAGATAGATCGTGGACTCGGTATGCGAGAAGTTCTCGCTGCCTCTGTCGTACCTATTGAACTCGGTGATCAGGCGATACTCGCCGCTCACCAAGATATAGGTGCCGTTCGCATCCGCGACATACGCGCCTTCGTGCTCGGGATCGAGATCGGGCGAGAACTTCGCCTCCTCGGCATAGTTGAGGTAGTTGCCGTTCACCAAGATGTACGCGCCGTTCGCGTTCGCCGTGTAGACGAGTTGCTTGACGTAGTACTGCACCGGCGTACCGTCGGAGTAGGTCCAGGTATCCTGCGCGGTGAAGAGGAGGTAATTGTTCAAGGACGCCTTATTGATCACGATGGTTCTCGTGAGGTCAGCCTCGTCAGTCACCTCGGACACGTCGTAGTTCTGCCAGAACTCTTCCTCACCGAGGACATCGGGATCGACGGTGAAGACGTAGGTACCTGCATTGATAAACTCTGCGATGACGCCGCCCTTGCGGATCACGGGAGTGATGGTACCGCTGTCCTCACCAAGGAGGGTGAAGCCTGCGGTGATGTTATCCGACTGATCGGTGTTGTTGTAGTAGTAGCTGTTGCCGTCGCCCGTCCAGGTAATGCCTTCGACGTGATACTTCGCGATCGTCGCATTACGGGTGAGTGCCGAGACAGCGATGCCGTAGTCAGCGAGGAGCTGCGTCCAAGCAGCGGAGGTCTCGACGCCTGCGGGCTTGCTCGCGGTGATGACGTAGTCGCCTGCGGTCTTGTAGATCGCGGCGTTGCCACCCTTCGTGATAGTCAAGACGAGGGTCAAGCTATCCGCACCGCCCGCGAATGCGCTCCTATCGTCGCCGAGGAGAGCGATGGTCGCGGATGCCGACTGCTCATAGCCGTTATAGGTCAGCGCCAAGCCGTCCCAGGTGAGCGCCGAACCGTTCAAGGCAGAGATCTGAGCCGCCGCCGTGACGTCCTCGATCACGTAGTTTGCGCTATCGGTGCCGTCGAGGGCAAAGGTCGCATCGTGCGTGCCGATGTGGCGGGTATCCGCCGCGCCGCTCAGGTAGGTCATCGTCACGGTGACGACGTCCTCGCTCTCCACACCGACGAGATCCTCGACGGTCAGAGCCTTGGTCGCGAGACCGTCGTAGCTCTTTGCCAAGGAGGCGCTCTTCACGGTGATGGTCTTGGGATAGATCGTCCAGATCTTCGTCGCGAGATCCGCATTGACCGTGTAGTTGTCGTTCGTGCACTCCACGATGGTCTCGTAGTCGCCTGCGAGCATCGCGCTATTGTCGGTGTAGCTGAACGCCACGAGTGCGGTATCGCCGTAGCAGACCTTGCCTGCCTCGTCGACGCCCTCGTCACCCGTCAAGAAGCTCACGCTGAGCACGTAATTCTTCTTATTGTACACGACAGCGGAGAAGTCGGTATCGGTCGTGCCGTTATTGGTCCAGGACCAGGTCACGTCGATGATCTTCTTCGCGATGGTGACGTCGGTCTCGCGATAGTTATTGATCGCATATCTCGTGCCGTCGTACTCGCCGTCGATCAAGCTGTACACGCCGTCATCCAGACGGTAGGTACCGTTCTCGTTCTCGATGTACAGAGTCGCCCAAGCGTAGTTGGATGCGAGAGCGCCGTCGTAGTTCGAGAAGGAGCTGATCGTCGCGATGTGTGCGCCCGCATTCGCCTCGAAGAAGTCGATGGTCGCGGCGGAGGTGTTACCGTTGCGCTCACCCGTCCTCGTGACGAATCTCCACGTGAAGGTCAGGCACTCGTCGCCGATCAAGCCGTTGATCGTAGCGGTCTTGCCCTGCGCGGTCTTATTATAGATGCCGGTCCAGTTCTCCGAATTGCTCCAGGTGACCCAGATCGGAGCGGGAGCGATGGTGAGCTCGTGCTCGGGCGAAGCGGTGAAGGTGTAGTCGGGATACGCCTCCTCGTCGATGACTGCGAGGTAGTTGCCCGCATTCAGGAAGGAGACTTCGGTACTGCTCTGCTTGAAGTGGATATTCTCGGTCAGATACACTCTGCCGATCGTCACGGAAGCATACTTCGTACCGCTGTACTCGCCCACGATGCTCTCGAAGGTGCCGGTGGATACGCGCTTGTAGCTGCCGCTCTCGCTCATCACGTAGCCGACGTGATCGAAGTACGCCGATACGGACGCGCCGCGATCGTTGCCGTTGTAGATGTAGCTCGCGTCGTAGACCCAGGTGATATCGGTCACTTCGTACGGCGCGACGGTCATCTCTGCCTTCTCGCTGACGAAGGTCTCGAAGTTGTCGTCCGCAAGGAGCGCTACGACGTAGTAAGTACCCGCGTTGACCACGCCACTATCCATCAACGTCCAGCCGGTAAGATCCGCGCTGTTGAAGGCGAGCTCCGCGGCGGTCGTGTAGTAGTACTCCACGCTCATCGTCGCGGTGATGCCCGCAGCCGTGCGGCTCGCTGCATTGTAAGCGTTCGTCGAGGGACGCACGGAGTACTCGGTCAGAGCCACGGCATCCACGGAGTCTGCGCTCGTGGAAGATACGAGATTCAGATACCAGGCTTCGCCGTTATAGATCTCCTCACCGTCATTCAAGTGGAAGAGTCCGTTCTGCGCCGCGCCCACAAAGTAGGCGTAAGCGGGGTTGATGACCCAGTTGATGGTGGTCTGCGCACCGCTCGCGAGAGTATAGTTATCCGAATCGTCACCGCCCGCGGTAAATCCGACGATCGTCGCCGTTCTGGCGCTGACCGCACCCGCGACGCGATAGACGTCGATCGCATAGTTGCCGAGGTTCTCCGCAGAGGTGTCATAGACAGCCTCGGGAGCCTCGCTGGCAAAGACTGCATCACCTGCATTGAGCACCGCGTAGACGCCCTGCTCGTAACCGTTGTAGGTAAACTCGGCGACGCCGTTATTCATCGTCGGGGTGACGGTGTGATCCGCGTAGCTCTTCCACACGACGGTGAGCTGCACGGGGTTGACCGTGAGGGTCGCCGTCAGCGCGCTCTCGTTCTCGAGGTTGACGTAGTTGTCGCCTGCGTCGACGGTCGCGGTGACCAGTCTGCCGGTGACAGTGTTACCGATCTTGAGGACGTTCTTCGCGCCGTGCGTGCGATCGAGGCTGTTTGCAACCCCGGCGTCCGCATTGCTGATCGAGTAGGTCACGCTGACCGGCTCGCCGTACTGAGTCGTGGGGGTCATCGTGTATCTCGTCATGCCGGAGTGCGCCGCTTCGTTGTAGGCGACGTACTCACCGTCCACGATCACGTACGCGCCGTTCTCCGCCTCGGAAGCGACGAGGATCAGGTGCTCGTTGCCGTCGTAGGTGACGGTCAGGTCGATAAAGCTGAGACCGGAGATCGCCGCCTTGTTGATCGTCAAGGTCGCGACGTCAAAGGTGTTGCCCTCTTCTTCACCCGAGATCAGCGCGTAGTTGTTGCTCGTAATGTCGGCGACTTCGATCTTGTAGATGCCCGCATTGGTCGCTTCGTTGCTGTTCTCGACCTTCGCGTATCTCGTGAGACCGCTATGCGTGGGATCGCTGCCGTCGTAAGCTACGGGCGCGCCGTCGATGATCACGTAAGCGCCGCTCGCCGATACGGTGTAGACGTTGTAGCTGAAGCCGAGGGACTCTGCGCTCTCGCCGTAGGTCGTGGAACCATTCACCGAGACGGAGTGCGCGAGGGTGTTATAGACGTAGGTCGCATCCGCAAAGGTCAAGCCGGACAAGGACGCCTTCTTGATGATCCAGTTCACGGCGTACGCTTCTTCGAGCACGTAGTTGTCGGTCAATTCGCCGTACAAGCGGACACCCGTTACCGAAGCGTGACGGCTGACAGCGTTTCTCGACTCATCCACCGCGACGTCGATCGCCGTCGCATTGTCGTAGTCGAAGGTCACTGCGCCGACATCCGCCGGAGCATTGATCATCACGCCGCCTACGGTGGTGTACTCGAAGTTATCGAGCTGCACGCCCTGCAGGGCACGATTGTAAACGAACTGCGCCACGCCGCTCGTGTAGGTCAGCGCATTGCCTGCGAGATTTCTCCAAGTCGCACTGATGATGACGGGGGTGATCTCGAAGGTCTTCGTGTTGCCGCCGGTCAGCATGTAGTTGGACGCGAGGTAGTTGCCGTTATCCTGCAAGGTGATGGTCACGGTGTAGGTGCCGACGTTGAGTGCGGTGAACTTATTGATCTCCGCACCGGTGCCTCTCGTCACGCCCTCAGAGGTCACTGCGCCGAGGGTCAAGCTCTCGCCTGCGACGATGCCGTTCACGGAGAGCGTAAAGCCTACGTTGGAGCCTCTATAGTGGATACTGTTGCCTACGTCGGGCGTAACGGTGTAATACACACCGAGCGTGACGTTTACGGGCGTGATGTCGTACTCTGCGTCAAGGGTGAGTTCGTTGTAGTTCGCACCCGCATTCACGACTGCTCTGGTGTAGTACTTGCGAGCGTTCTTGACGTTCTGCGCGGTGACGCTCTCCGTACGCGCGCTATCCGTATAGTAGTAATAGGTCACGCTCACGATCGCGTCGTCATACTGCGTCATGCCCGATTCGTTCTCGTTCGTGATCACGATAGCGGTGTCATGGCTGTTTCCGTTATACACGCCGCTGCCGCTGACCAAGCTCACGTTCGCGATATCCACCGCAGTGATCGTAAGGAGGATATCCTTGCCCGTGCCGAGGGTGACGTCATTATAGTTCGTACCCGCGGAGAGAGTCACGACGCCGTAGTACTCGCCGACAGCGATGGGATTCGCCACGACGCTGTCGTCGCTGACCGCGTAATAGGTGAAGGTCGCGGTGAAGGCGTCGCTATAACGAGTCAAGCCATCCTCCAGCGCACCGATGTGACCCATCGCGAGCGCCTTGACCGTCTTATCGTAAGGCGTCGTCACGTCATTCACATAGATATCGTCATCGGCGATGATCGTCGCCTTGGTGATCGTGAAGGTCACGCTCGAAGCGGTAAAGGCGTAGTTGTTATCATTGACCTCAGAGAAGCTGACGGTGTATGCACTGACGTTGCCGTTATCCAAGAGGACGTTGACAGAGTAGTAAGTCGCAGTATTCGCCGCCGCGGTAAAGGTCGCGCCACCCGAGGTTTCGACGTCGGTCTCAAGGGTGAAGTTGACAGTTTCGCCCGCAACGAGGTTATTCACCGTCAGCATCACGCCGTGCGCGATCTTATCGTAGGAGACGCTGCCGTTCACGCTCGTAAGAGCAGAACCGGAAGCATTGTAAGCGCTCCAGTCGAAGGTGATCTCTCTCTTCTCGATCTCGAGAGTCGCGGTAGCCTTCTCATCGAGGACGTAGTTCTCCGCATCGGCGCCGGTAAGGGTCGCCGTCAGCGTATAGGTATCAGCATTCTTAAAGACGTTCGTACCCACTGCAAAGCTCGCGATGGAGACGGTGTCGCCTGCGCAGATGCCCGCGCTGACAGCCGCATTCATCGTCCAGTTCTTGCCGTTGTAGGTCGCCGTCCAGGTGACACCGTCGAGAGAGGCATTGTCGGCACTTGCGGAAGTGCTGTCCGTCACCGTCCAGGTGGGGGTCAAGGTCTTCTGCGCGATGGTCAAGGTCGCGGTCATGTACTTCTTATTGTAGTTCGAGCCTGCGCTTGCGACGATCAAGATCGGATAGGTGCCCGCATTCGTCGCGTTCGTGAAGTTCGCATCGTAACGGGGGCCTTCCTGATCGACATATTCAACGAGCTCGCCGTTGTAGTAGACGTACGCGCCGTCCTCCGCCGCGATATACTTGGCGTAAGTGATGACCTGCGCCGCACCCAAGGAGGAGATCTCCTCAGAATAGAACTGGGTGTAGTGCGTGCCGGCAACAGCGTTGGAATCCACGACGTCAAGGGTATGCGTCGTCTTGTCGTACTCGACGTAGAGGTCGCTCAAGGACAAGCCGTCGATATCCGCGGGGACGATATCGTAGATCACGGGATCCAGGGTTTGCGTATTGTAGTTGATACCGCTGAGCACCGCAGACACACTGTAGTGACCCGCTTCGACTCTCGGGTTGCCATCGGCATCCAATCTGTAGCGAGTATAGGTCGCATTGAAGGAGCTGATGAGTACGTATTCGTCCTCCCAACCGACGTAGTAATAGGTACCTGATTCGTTCACTTCATAGACGTAGTCTCCAAGCTCCTCGTCGTATTCGCCGCGAGAGTACTTCTTAGTGTCAAACGACTGGAAGGTCGTACCATCAGAGGAGGCATAGTTACCGTTTACATCCTCCACGTACGAATCAAGCTTCGTATAGGTGATGACGTAGTTCACTTCGTCGGAGTAACGAGTCGTCGTCTTATTCAGCGATGCGGGATGCTCGGTCGCATCGTACTCGATCGTGGAGTCGATCTGGATCACGATATCCTCTGCGTCGCCGGCGTTGATATTGGCGGGATTGATCCTCCAGACCTGATCCGTCATCGAAGTGGACTTCACGTAGTTCGTGCTGAGGACGCCGTTTACGCGGATCGCCACGATGCTCGCGACGTAGTTACCCACCGCGTCGGAAGCATTCGCACGATTGACGTTTCTCGCACTGTTGCCGGTGTAGACAAAGCTGAGCACTTCGCCCGTCACGTAGACGTCGCTGACGACTGCGGTAACGGTATGCGTATTACCATCAAAGGCATGCTCACCGTTAAACCAACCATCATCATTGCCGTCGTCAAAGACCCACTCGTAATCGATCTCAATGGGTCTGATCTCAAAGGCGCAGGTAGCGTAACGATTATCGATCTCATAGTTCGCGGTGCCGCTCGTCAGGGTAGCAGCAGCGGTATAGTGGTCGGCGTTGAGCGCGGTATCGTTGAACTCGACATCTCCGATCGTCACGGTATCACCCGTGCAGATGCCTTGGAGCGTCGCCTCGACGTCCCAAACTTTGCCGTTATAGGTCGCATAGAAGGTAGCTTCCGCCTCGGCGCTCGTCGCAGGAGTCTCGACGGAATCCTCGATGATCCAGTCGATGGTCAGTTGCTTCTTATTGATCGTGAAGTCCTTCTCGAAGGAGGGTGCTTCGTAGGCGTAGTTATTAAGATCCGCCGTGCCGTTCGCGACAGCACTGATCGCAGCGCTGTAGGTGTCTGCATTGACGCCGGTGAGCGAGAAGTCATCGGTAACGGTGACCGTCCTCGTGGAGTCGGAGGAGACGACGCTCGCGCCATTCACCTTCATACCCGCGACTTCATTCACAGAGCTGAAGGTATAGCTGACCGTGATGCTCTCGCCGTCGACAAGTCCTTCGATGACGAAGGTCACGCCCTGATCTTCCTTGCTGTAGATAAAGCTTGCATCGCCCGAGAGCGCGAAAGTCAAGGTCTTCTTATCGATCGTGAAGGTCGCGGTACGATCGCTGTCCTGCGTGTAATCACGCTTTGCGTACTTGGTCCTCGAAGAGATCAAGACGTAGGACTCATCGCTGAGCATAATGTACTCGCCGCTCGGATCCACCGTACCCTGATCGTCCGAATAGGTCGTATAGCCGGAGAGCGGCATATAGCTCGTGCCGTCGAGGATATAGCTACCGTCAGCATCCTCCTCGTAGTACTCGTTGAGCCAAGTGTAGTTATCCCACAGATCGTCCTCGGGATCCTGGGCGAAGATCGCGGTATAGTCGCCTGCATCTCTCGCATTCCTTGCAAGGAAGGCGAGTTCGTTGCCGCTGACAGTCATCGTCGCACCGCTCGTGATCGAGGTAGTGACAAAGCTCAGGACGTCGCTGCCCTGGATGCCGATGATTGTCGCGATCACGCCCTGATCGGTGCCGTTATAGACGCCGGTATAGGTCGGGCTGTGCGACCAAACCACACGGAGCGCTCTCTGGATGATCTCGATGTGTCTCTCGCTCAAGGCGCCGCCGAGGGTCTTCTCCTCGTAGTTGTCGCCCGCCGTGACG
>CAMOTC010000028.1 GCA_946625545.1 uncultured Clostridia bacterium
CGAGCTCGTATAGCGGCGTGGTATGGTTTTTCCGCATTTTTGTTCTTCTCTCTTGTGGGAACGGGCGGAAATATCGGCAGGGCGAAAAAGATCGATACGCTTTTTACGTTAGTGGTGTATAATGATGTTGTCACGGATATCGCCATAAAGGAGCATGAAATGAAAAAAGCGTCGTTACTCGGTGATTCCATCAGGCTCTTTGGATACGGACCTCTCGTCCCGGGTCTTCTCGGCGCGGACTATACCGTCTTTCAGCCGCAGGAGAACTGCAAGTTCGCAAAGTTCACTTTGCGTGGGCTGTACGACTGGAGGGCCGAGCTTGAGACCTCCGACGTGATACACTTCAACTGCGGACTTTGGGACGTCTGCGACGTGGTGGGGGACGGCAAGCTCTTCTCCTCCGACGAGGAATACGCGGAGAATATCCTCCGCATCGCCCGTCGGCTGAAGGCATTTACGCCCAACGTCATCTTTGCCACGACCACCCCCGTAAATCCCGCGAACCCGACCACCACCAACGCCGACATCGACCGTTTCAACTCCCTTGTCGTCCCTAAACTGCGAGAAATGGGGGTCAAGATCAACGATCTGAACGCCCTCGTGCGTGAGGATATCGAGGGGAATATTTGTGACGACCTTATCCACCTCACTCCGCTTGGTGCGGAGCGGTGCGCGGCGCAGGTCGTTTCTGAAATCAAGAAAGTGATTTAACGGCGCAGTTTCATCGTTGCGCCTTTACCCCACCTCTCCGAGGTATGTTTCGTAGAGCGTTTTGTTGCTCTTCGCTCTAACTGCGACCGAGCAGGCGCCGTCGTGAAAAGGGTGGCAATAGCCGTTCCTTTTATGCTTATCGGCAATTGAAAGGGGGGGTGGATTATCAGTCCATTGCCAATGCGTCTTCCCTGAGTTATACTGATGGCGGAGGAAAAGGATATGACCGATAAAAAAACGTTCGGATGCTTTATTAAGGAAAAACGCATCCAAAAGAATTACTCGCAAAAAGACCTGGCAGACCTTCTTTTCGTCACTAAAGACGCCGTCAGTAAGTGGGAGAGAGGGGTGTCCTATCCCGACATCTCGCTCATTTCGGAGATCTGCCGCGTGCTCGACATCACAGAACACGAATTTATCACCGCCGCAAACGACCCCATCGTGCATAAGGAGAAGACCGAAGCGCGTCTCTTTCGTCGGATCCGCAAAAGTTGGATACTCGTGCCCACCATCGGATACGGGATAGCGCTCCTCGTATGTTTCATCGTGAACCTTGCCGTCAGCCGTACGCTGTCTTGGTTTTTTATCGTTTTGACCGCCTTGCTGACTGCCTTCACCTTTATCCCGACCCTTTCCGTTTTCTTCGAGAAGCGAAAACTCTTGATCTTTGTCGGCTCAAGTTTTCTGTCGATATGTTTGCTGCTCTTGACCTGTGGCGCCTATACCCACACGTTGTACTGGGTGCCTATTGCCTGTTTGGGGCTCGCGATAGGATACAGCTGCGTTTTCCTTCCTATTCTTTTGGCAAAAACGAACCTATCTCATTATAAGTTCGTGATCTCTTTTGTCATGGCGTTCGTCTTTACCGTGCTCCTCATGGTGGTAACGCGGCAGTTTTTCTCTTTTCCGCTCGGCTCGGCGATGGCTATGACCGGCTACGGATACGCGCCTTTTATCTTGTGCGCCGTGTTTTGCTTGTTTCATTACGATAGCGTTTTGAAAGCGGGCGTTTGCGCCTGGGTCGTTACGATGTTTTCCGCTCTTTTGGGACTCGTGATAAATGCGCTTTTCGGCACGAACGAAAACTACTATCGGATCAATTATGGCGACTGGCATACCTACTCGAGCGGAAACGTGTTCTTGATCGTTCTACTCTCTTTTATTGGGATATCCTTGGTGCTGACAGGCATCGGGATATATAGACAAAGGAGTAGGGCGGAGAGCGAAGAATAAAGAAAAAGCATCCCATTGGGCGTATAGGCGCTTTTATGGGATGCATTTATTGGCAGTAGGGGCGCTTTCAGCTCTTCTTGCGCGTCATGCACTTGGTGCGGACGAGGCCGTCCTCGACGTTGATCGCCTCGAGCCCACACATACTATTCACGTTAAAGATACAGTCCGCGGAGCACTGCACCACGGTATCCACATTGTCGAGGATATCCGCCTCGGGCGCGGCTTCGTAGTTCGCGAAGATCTGCGAGAGTTCGCCGCCCTCTCTCTTCACCTTACTCTTGCATACGCCGTTACTGCCGATGTCGATGATCCCCGCCATACAGCGCCTGCATTCATTGTGTTCACAGTTACTCGTTCCGCATCTCAGACCTTTCATAATACACCTCCGCACTATTATTATGAGCGGAGGAGCGGGAGCTTATGCAGGAATGCGGAATGGTGCGACGCCGTCGCCGTGATATTTGCCCGAAGGGGCAAGTGATATTCGGCGTTCGCCGAGTGATATTTTCGGCATAGCCGAAAGTGAGATTTCTCGCAGGGCGAGAAGAAATGGGTCGCACCGCTCCGAATGTTTTTTTCGTCATCCTGAGCCGACGGAGTCGCGCCGAAGGATCTCACCTTAAAGTGAAGGACCTTGCCGCAACACCCAAAGAATTTATCAATTCTTCGGGGACCCCAACGCGGCTAATGGCGTGAAGGAGGCTGCGCCCGTGAAGGACCTTGCCGCAACACCCAAAGAATTTATCAATTCTTCGGGGACCCCAACGCGGCTACCGGCGTGAAGGAGGCTACGCCCGTGAAGGATCGATCTGCGATCGACGTTGCGGTGTCCTGCGGAGCAAGGGCGAAGTGGGGCTTCGCAGTGAAGTTGTCCCTGTGGGACAGTGAAGTTGTGCGCTTTCGCGCACAGTGAAGTTTCGGCTGTGCCGAAGTGAAGTTGTTCTTACAGAACAGTGAAGTTGACTTCGTCAGTGAAGTTGCTCGCTTTTCTCGCAGTTGCGGTGTCCTGCGGAGCAAGTTGACACCCTTTCCGAGCATAGCGAGGGGAGAAAGGGGGATTGTCTGCCGACAATGTCGGGAGAGGGGGTTTTTCCAATGCGGGTGCGAAGTTGGTGATGCCAATTCATTCAAAGTATAATAAACGCGGAGAATGGTGCAGATACGAGGCGCGATGTCTAATGCGGAATTCGTAATTAAAAAACGCATTGCCGTAGAGACAATGCGTTGTATACTCGCTCATAAATGAGTTCAGAGAAGGGTTCAGATGCCAGGCTCGCCGAGCGGGAGCGAATGAGCGTACTCCTCGTACGTGATTTCGCTAACGCGACGGCAGAAACGACGCAGATGGACTCTTATATGAACTCATTTTATTTCGGAGACTACTACATTGATCTTCGTCTTAACGCCGGGGTAGAGCTTCACCTCTACCGTCGCGCGACCGAGCTTCTTCAAGGGCTCCTCGAGCATGATATTCTTCTTGTCCACCTCGTAGCCTTGATTTTTCAATTCCTCCGCGATCTCCTTGCTCGTCACACTGCCAAAGAGCTTGCCGCTCTCGCCGCACTTGACGTAAACGGTGACCGTCGCCATATTGAGTTTCTCCGCAGCAGCCTGTGCCGCCGCGAGCTCCTTCTCCTTTCTCGCGATCTCCGCCGCTTTCTTTTGATTTGTCTCGTGGACAGCGCCCGCGGTAGCCGCCACGGCGAGTCCCTTCGGGATCAGGAAATTCATCGCGTAGCCGTCGTTGACGTTGATGATATCACCTTTCTTTCCTTTATTCTTTACATCTGCGGTAAGTACGACTTTCATATCCTTCTCCTCTTTCGGTTTTCTATATTGTATCACATAGGGAGAAAGAAAGGCAAGACAAACGAGGGTCTTATCCTCGATCATCTCCCCCTTCGTCGAGACAGCGGATATTCTCGATGAGTCCCGCGTCGTCGTAGTCAAAGTCGTAATTCGCCGCGATATATCTCCCATTTCTCCGCAAGATAGCGGTGACGGCGGTGGGAGAGAGGGGCGTAAGCGGGGATTCTACCGAGAGCACCTCCCCGAAATAGTCATATATCGCCTCTGCTCTCCTGATCTCGGGGGAGAGGAGAGAGAGGAGCGCTTGGTCGTCACGGGCGATCACGCACTCGAGGAGCTCTCGTCCCATCTCCTCTCGAGTGATCGCGATCTCTCGCGTATAGCGGATCTCTCGCGAGAGGGCAAATCCCGCCCCCTGCCAGGTATATACGCTCTCCACCACTCTTTCGCGCCTGTCCGATAGCGTGCGCTTGACTCTGACCTCGTTGCCGCGGCAGAGGATACTCTCTCCGATCTCTTCGAGCAGGAGCTTTACCTTTCCCGCCGAGAGCGAGATCATCGCGAGATAGCGTCCCGCGCGGCAGGAAGCCGTGAGCTCCACGATGCTCTCCCGCTGTCCCTCGATGAGCCTGAGAGAGGGGTGCGAGAGGGGTAGGGAGGTGAAATGCTCCCATACGGCGCCCTCCGAGACGGCGAGTCTCGAGCGCTCTCCGCCACGGCACTCCACACAGTAGAGAGTCCCCTCCGCCGTGACCTCCAATCGATCGCGCTCCGCATATCGGGTCGGGAGAGGACGAAGCTCCGCTCCCTCTCTGCGGGAGATCACGACGAGTCCCTCGCCATCCACGGTGAGAGAGCCTTTCTTGAGGGTGATATAGGCGGCGCCCGCACCCTCCTTCGCGATATAGGAGATCAGCCGACTCTCCCCTTCGGAGAGGAGGAAACTATGACGCACCGAGAAGCCGTCTGCAAAAAACTGTCCGTCACGCACAAAGATATTCACTTTACACCTCTTATTTGCGTGCAAAAAGACGCAGGTTCGTTTATAATAAGCATATGCTTGACTTTCGCAAAATAGACAAAAAGGATATTTCCGCTCTGCGCCCCTACTATCGTTCTGCCGCGCGTATCTGCAGTAAGGCGATCGGGGTCACCTATATGTGGGCGGATTATTTCGATACGGAGATCGCCTTTTACGATGGGGGCGTCATCATCAAGGAAGACTTTTTCGGAGAGGACGTCTTTATGCCCCCGCAGGGAGAGGATCGCCTCGAGGCTCTCCGCTTGATCGAGGAGTACGAGAGAGAGAAGGGGGGAGAGATCACATTCAGCTCGGTGGACGACGACGATCTCGCTTTGCTCTCCTCGCGTTACCCCGCCATCGAGATCAAGAGCCATCGCGACTATGCGGACTATCTCTATCTCGCGAGCGATCTCGCCGAGTATAAGGGCAAGAAATATCACGGACAAAAGAATCATCGAAATCGCTTTATGAAGGAGTATCCTTCATACAAGTTTCTCCCCTTCACCAAGGAGGATCTCCCCGAGATCTACGCTTTTTTGGAGGAGCATAAGGCGCTCGCGCCCCGCTCGAAGGAGGAAGAGATCGAGTACGACGCCTGTCGCCGTCTGTTGGGGGCGATGGATGAGCTGTCTCTCCTGACGGCGATGATCCGCGTGGATAAAAAGATCGTCGCGATCAGCGTGGGCGAAGTGCTGAACGATACCCTGATCGTGCACATCGAGAAAGCTCTCGCCGCATACAGCGGCGCCTATCCCACGATGTGCTCCCTCTTTGCGGCGCATTACGGCAAGGATCTGACTTACATCAATCGTGAGGACGATGCGGGAGATATGGGGCTCCGCACGAGTAAGACGCAGTATCATCCCATCGAATTGTTGGAAAAAAGGATGGCTGTCTGCCACCTCTCACAGAGGGTCGATCTCCCCGCGATCTTTACAGAGCGGCTGATCATCGATCGCTTTGCCTCGACGGACATGGAGGCATACGCCGCGCTCGCGACGGACGAGGAGAGAAATCGCTACTGGGGCTACGACTACAAGGTGGATCTCGGCGAGGACAGAGCGGATGCCGCGCATTTCGACAGAGTGCTCACCGAGGACGAGGGGAGAGGGATCGCCTACTCGCGCAAGATCACGGACAGAGAAGGGCGCTTTGTGGGAGAAGCCGTCCTCTACAATTTCCGCCTCGACGGATCGGCGGAGCTCGGTCTGCGCATCACCGCCGACTGCGCGGGACGCGGCTACGGCAGGGAGGCGTACAGAGCGCTCGCGGACGAAGCGATAAAAATCTTTCCGAGACTGCACGCCCGTTGCTATAAGGAGAATGCGCCGAGCAGGGCGATGATCCTATCCGCGGGATTTCAGGAGAGGAGAGAAAACTCCGAGATGTACTTCTTCTCGCGGGAGAAGTGATCCTTCAGATGTATAAAAAAAGCTCCTTCGCCATGAAGCAAAGGAGCTTTTTCTTTATTATCTATTTATTCGGCTTTGTTGTAGATCTCCACGTCGGACAAGGTGTACTTGTACTTGCCCTCGATGATATTGGTGATGACCTTCTTGACGTTCTTGATATTGATCTCGTCGTTCTTGACGGTCTGCGCCTTTTGGGTGATCTCGATATAGTAGGGAGCAGCGTACTGATTATCCGTCGAAACGGAGAAGATGTAGGTGGGAGTCGTATAATACTCCTTGCCCTCGGGCAGGGTGTACTCGGTAGGATAGGGAGTCAAGAGCTCGATCGCATTGTCCTGAGAGCCCTGTCTGCTGATGGACATCGTGTTGGTGGTGCCCGTCAGAGCATTCACGCAGGAGAAGGACAGAGAATAGGAAGACTCGCCGATAGAGGATGCGCGCACGATGGCGTAGATCGACTCGTTGTCGTAGCAACTCGCCTTCTTGTGCTCGACGGAGGAGATCAGAGTGCCGTTCTCATAGAGGTCGGCGTAGAGATATTTCTCCTCGTAGGAGACCTGCATCTCTTTCGTGACGCCGCCGATCACGGTGCGCTTGTAGCTGTAGGTCGGGACGCAGGCGCTGTCATACACGACGCGGGAAAGGATGGTGTCGCCGTTTATCGTGACGTCGGTGGAGAGGAGTGTGCCCGTGAACTCCGTGATCTCCTTGCCCTCGGCGTTGCTCGCGGAGGGGAGCACGATGGTTTCTGCCTCCATCGGCTCGAATTTCATCGTCATCGTGCCGACGAGCAGGGTAAATTTGTCCTCTTCGTCCGCCTGATAGACGTCGTACGTAAATAGTTCGTATCCGCCCTTATTGCACACGTATCCCGTCGTCAAGAGGTCGCGCTGAGAGACGCTCGAGCACGCCGCAAAGAGGAGGGGCGTGGCGCAAAGGGTCAGGATCAAGATCACCAATAATACTTTTTTCATAGTTACCTCACAGATAAATTTTAATTGTCAATTCGAGTATTGTCAAATGTTTTGTCTATAGGTTATAATGGATATATGTTTACTATATACAAGTCGCAAACCGCGCAAACGGCAGCGGAAAAAGTCATCTCGACGATCGGCAAAACGGGCAGACACATCGTCGTCGCCCCCGACGCATTCACCGTCGCCATCGAGAAGGCGATCTCCGCGAAGCTGGGGAGAAAAGGCTTCTTTAACGTAGAAGTCATGAGTTTCGCTCGCTTAGCGAGCGTATTTCTCGGTAACGATATCGCGAAGTGTCTCTCACCGTCCGGCTCCGTCATGCTGATGGAAAAGGTCATTCGCAAGGAGAAGGATCATCTCCTTTTATATGCAAGCGCCGCGGAGAAGCCCGGCTTTGCCTCGGAGATCTACGCCGCGATCACCTCGATCCGTAATAGCGGTGTGACTCCGGACGATCTCTTTGCGATCGAGGGAAAGATCGGGAGGGACTACGTCAAGAAAAAGACGCACGACGTCGCCCATCTCTACGCCGAGTATCTCAAGGAGCTCGAGATCAATCATACCGACAGTACGACTCGTCTCGAGGCGCTCGCCGCCTGGATCCGCTCCTGCGATACGCCCGCTCCCGCACCCGAAAGCGATGCGCTTGAAATGGCGGACGAAAGAGACGTCTATGAGCTCGCTCCCGAGAAAAAGGAGGGGGAGAGTCTCGGCGACGTGACTTTCTACATCGTGGATCATATCGACCTCAATGCGAAACAGCTCGACGTGGTCGCCGCCCTCTTGACCAAGGCGAAGGGGGTCGTGGTCGCCGTTCCCGACGCCGCAGGCGCTCTCAACGAGAGGATCTATCCGCGATTGAGAGAGAAACTGCTCAAGATCGCGGAGAACGAGGGCGTCACTCCCATAGAATACTACGAACCCTCCGTGCTCCCGCCCGATAAACGCAAGCTCGCGGACGAGCTCTTTTCCTATTCCTTCTCTTGCGGCGAGACCTCTTCCATCGCGATCTACGAGGCGAAGGACGCCGAAGAGGAGGCGACTCTCCTCGCGACCGAGATCGTTCGTCAGGTCAGGAAAGAGGAGAAAAGGTACAATGATTTCGCCGTGATCACTCCTTCCTTTGGGGAGTATCTCCCCATCGTGGAGAGGATATTCAATCGGTACGAGATCCCCTTCTTTGCGGATCGGCGTTCGCCGCTCTCCTCTTGCGATCTCTTCAGCCATATCCTTCTCGCGATGGAGCTTCACGGTCGAAACTACTCCAAAAACTTCGTCAAGAGATACGTCCTGCACGCCCTCTTTGACGCTTCGGTCGAGGAGAAAGCGGCTTTTTGCGATTACGTCGATAAGAGCGCAGTGGATTTCTCCTTCTTTACGAGTGAGTTCTCTCTGTTTGTCGGCGATCCGCTGTACCCTCCCGCCGAGAAGGTGCGCGGGGCGCTCATGAAAGAGGTCGCGGTCTTTGACAAACTCCCCGAGCGGGCGAAGGTGTCCGACTATGCCGCGGCGCTCCGTACCTATCTCAAGGAAAACGCATACGACGAAAAGGTGGCGCTCTACTACGATGGGGTGTGTAAGGAAGGTCTGCGCGATAAGGCGGAGATCCTGCGCCAGGTCCCGCAGGCGACGATCGCACTTCTCGAGGAGCTCGTCGAACTGCGCGGCGATGAGGAGATCTCATACGACGACTTTATCCGAGCGCTCAAGTCTGGCGCAGGTCAGGTCAAGATCGCGAGTCTCCCCGTCAGCTTGGACTGCGTGTATTTTGCCCCTGTTGAGCAGGCGATGTACGCCCCCATCCACGCCCTATGGGTGCTCGGAGCGGAGAGCGGCGTCTTCCCCCTCGAACAGTCGGGAGAGGGGATCCTCGGGAGCCCGGAGTATCGCGAGTGGCAGATGAATGATGTCGTGATCGAGAATACGCGCACGGACGAGCTCCGGGCGAGCAGATTCCACGCCGTACAGCTCCTCCTCCGCGGAGAGAGACTCTATCTCTCCTACCGAGAGTCGTTCGCCTGTTCTCCCTGCATCCGTCAGATGCTCGAGATGTTCCCGATCGAGACGGTGAAGTGCGCGAAAGCCATCGAGGCATACGATATCGATGATCGCGTCCCCACCGATGCGGCGGCGGAGATCTTTCTCCTCGACTGTTCCAGACGTCATAACGAGGGGATCCTCAGCGACAGGGACAGGATGTACGCCGAGATCATCGCCGAGGTCAAAGGGCGCTCTTTCCCCTACGTGTACGAGGAGACTTCCACCGATTATCTGTCCGAAGGGTGCAATCCCTTCTTTTCGAGCGGCACCGCGAACGTGTCCGCCCTCGAGACGTATTTCAAGTGTCCTTTCATGCACTTTGTGTACTACGGGCTGGATGCGGTCAAGAAAAAGCCTTCCGCCTATAACGAGGCGGACGTCGGCACTCTCCTGCACGAGTTCCTGAGACGCTATCTCCTCGAATTGCAGAAAACCGCTTTCAAGGTCAAGAACGTAAAAAAGCTCACCGATCGCATCATCGACGAGATCTATAAGGATCCGCATTTTGCGACGCTCGCGATCTCGCTCGTGAGCCATCGAAAACGCATCGAGCACCGTGCCGAGGTTATCGCCCTCGTCGTGATGGATCATCTCGCGGTCACGGAGTATATCCCCACCTTCTTCGAGATAGGCTTCCCCAAAAAACAGAGCGGAAAGGTGCCCTCTCTCCCGACGATAGCGCTCGAAGGCGTCCCCTTGAAAGGGCGGATCGACCGCGTCGATCTCAAGAAGAAGGAGAATGGAGCCTCCTGCGCCGTCGCCTACGACTACAAGTCGGGGAGCGCCTCGGTCGACGTCACCGATCTCTACGTGGGCAAGAAGATACAGCTCCACGTCTATCTCGCCATCCTCGAGGCGGCGGGATACACGCCGAGCGCCGCTCTCTACTATAAGCTCGTGACGCGGCGCCATCCCAACGGGCAGATCCTGCACGGACCGAAGTCCGAGGAGGAGATCCTCTCCCTCGAAAAGACCATCTCCGAGGAGGATAGCATCTATACGGGGGTGAAAAAGGTGGACGGCGCCCTGAAGGAAGGGGAAAATCAGCTCCTCTCCGACGAGCTTTTCCGCGCGCAGATCGAGTACGCGGTGACCCTTGCAGAGCAGGCGATCCGCGAGATCAAGGGGGGATACGTCGCCCCCACTCCTCTCGGAGAGGAGGATCGACTGCCCTGTAGATACTGTGACGCCGTGACGATCTGTCGCAAGAGGGGAGAGCACGTGCGCTTCCCGGTCAAGGTGACGGCGGAGACCATTCGCGACGTCGTGGATGCGGCAAAAGAGGTAGCTCCCGAGCTGCCGGAGGTAACGAAGGATGAAACTGAAAGCGACGACTGAACAGGACAGAGCGATAAAGAGCAGGAAGGGGCAGGTCATCGTCACCGCGTCCGCAGGTGCGGGCAAGACTCTCACGATGGTCAATCGCGTGCTCGACCTCCTCCTCGATAATGCGCACCCCATCTCTGCCGCCGAGATCATTATGCTCACCTTTACCGAGGCGGCTGCCGCGGATATGAAAAAGAAGCTCGAGAAGGCGCTCTTTGAGCGTCTCAAGGAGGCGGAGGAAGCGGGAGATAAAGCGTTAAAGAAGTCTCTGATCCTTCTCCTCGACGATCTGCCTTTGCTCCGCTCGAGCACCATCGACTCCTTCTGTTTCTCTCTGGTAAAGACGCATTTCGAGGCTTTGGATCTCCCGCCCACGATCTCGATGATGGACGAGGAGACCGCGAGCTCCTATCGGGAGAAGGCGATGAAGGTCGTACTCGAACGATTTGACGCCCGCGCGCATCAGGGAAGTCCTGAGGAGATCGACGACTATTTCCGTTTCCTCGAGGTCTTTTCGGGGAAGGAAGACGAGGTGCTCTCCGCGGCGATCTCCGACCTGTACGATTACGCCGAGACGACGAAAGACGGCGACGATTTTTTCAAAAAGGCGGAGGATAACGCGACTTGTCCCATTGAAAAGAATCCCGTTATCGTAAAGCTCGTGAAGGATAAAAAGGAGCAGGCGCAAGAGGTGAGAGCGGAGATCGCGAGGATGGGGTTCACTGTCCCCGTCGGCGCAAAGCGTATGCAATGCGTGTGGGAGAACGTGGATAAAGTCTTTGATCTCCTCGAGCAAGCAAAGACCCTCGAGGATCTCTTGAAAGTCGCAGACGTCACGAGTTTTTCCGTAGCGCTGGCTGAGGATCGCAAAAGCTTTAAGAACGAGTGCGCCGTGCTTGATGCGATCTTAAAGAAATATAACGATTGGAAAAAGGATAAATTCTTTGACTTAAAGTTCGGCGACAAGGCGAACGACCTCTTTTTCAAGAAGGACTATGATACCTTGAAAGCCGAGATCGAAGACGCGCGCAAGGAGAGCTTGACGATGATCGAGCTTGCACGCGCATTCAAGGCGGAATATCAAAATATCAAGAAGAAAGAGGAAGTCTTGGACTTTGCCGATATCGAGCACTACGCTTTAAGGCTCCTCAAAGATCCCGAGATCGTAACGGAGGTCGGCTGTCGCCAGCTGATGGTGGACGAGTCGCAGGACTTGAACCGCTTGCAGGAAGAATTGATGTGCGCCCTTCGCGGGAAGGGGGATCTCTATATCGTCGGCGACGTGAAGCAGAGCATCTATCGTTTCCGTCAGGCTGACCCCGAGCTTTTCAATAAGAGAGTGCAGGCGGGCGCCTCGGACGCGAATGCCGACGTGATCAGCTTCGACCGAAATTTCCGCTCCTCCGACGCCGTCATCGACTATGTGAATAAGGTCTTTTCCCGCGTGATGACGCCCGAGTTCGGCGGGGTCAAATATCATAATGCCGATCGCGGGGAGAATCATAACGGCGACGGCGAGGTCGCGGGATTTATCTACAAAAAGAAAAAGGACGACGCCACTGTCGTGGGAGACAAGTGCTACAGCGTTGTGAAGGGCGCGGCGGATGCGGCAAAGAGCCAAAGTATGAGCGGAGAGGATAAAGAGGCGGAGTGGGTGTGCGAGAATATCCTGCGCCTGATGCGTGAGAAACCCTATATCCGCGATACCGAGGAGACAAATCCCGACAAGGGGATCCCTCTCGGCGGCAAACCGTATAAGCTCGAATACAAGCATTTCAAGATCATCTCCCCCGTGCGTATGAAGCCGGGATCAGTGGAGGAAAAGGTGGTAAATCGCCTGCGCGAGGCGGGGATCCCCGTCAATATCGACGGCTTTGTCAAGGACGCCTACAATGACGACGTTTCCTCGATGATGGACTTTTTGCGCCTGATCGTCAGCCAAAGGGACGATTACGCTCTCCTGTCCGTATTGAGATCGGAGCTCTTCTCCTTCTCTCTCGATGACCTCGCGAGGATCGCGATGCGGCAGGGCGAGAGCTTTTCGGAAAAGGCGGAAAGTATGCGCGAGGAGGACGCACGTATCTCTGCGGTGTACGACTGCTTGGATCGATATCGCGGCTTGTCGAGCACCCTCACCTTATATGAATTGCTCTCTCTCCTCGTAGAGGAGCGTCTCCGCAGAAAGATACTCCTTCGCCCCGACGGCAGAAAGTCTCTCGGCGAGATACTCTCCTTTATCGATTCGCTGAAGTCGTGCAAAGAGGCGGAGTCCATTCCCGAATTCCTCGAGTTCTTCGAGAAGTACTACAAGAAGGATTTTGAGGGAGAGATCGCGGAGGAGAACGCCGTCGAGTTTATGACCATTCATAAGAGCAAGGGACTGGAGTCCCCCATCGTCTTTGTGATCGGACTAGACAAGCAGGTCATCAACTCCATGGAGGATAAGTCCGTCGTCCGCATGGACGCCGATTACGGCGTCGCGAAAAAGACCACGCTCGGGAAGGATCTCCTCTTTGAGCTCTATCGTCAAAAGAAACATAAGGAGCTCAAGGAAGACTGTCTCAGGATGCTCTACGTGGCATTGACTCGCGCGAAAAACTATCTCTTTATCTCGGGCGGCTTCTCCTCTCGCTCGTCGACCGGTAAGGTCCCCGAAAAGCAGAAAGCGCAGTACTGCTCACAGCTCATTCTCGCGGGAATGGAGGAGTATCCCGTCGTCGAGGATTTCATCAAGTTCACTTATCCCGTCATATCGGCGGAGCAAGGCGCCGACTTCGAGAGAAAGGCTCTCGACGAGGACAATGCGAAGGAACCCGACTTTGCGGATGATAATATAAAAGCCCCCGACGGGGAGGACGACAGGAAGGATCCCCTTTTCGAGGAGATCGACGTGGATGGATCCGCTGATTCGGAGAGGGCGAAGGACCGGGATCTCCCCGAATGGGGGAGTGCCCTCGCGGGAGAAAAGGGAGACGCGGAGAGTAAAGACAACGCCGATGAGGTCGCCGCAGACCTCGATGCGGCGGGAGAACCTCTTGCTTCACCTCGGGAAAGAGATGACGAATTTGTAAAAAAGGCGAAGGAGAAAGTCATCTCCGCGCTGGCATACCGTTATCCCTACGAAGCCGCGACGCGGACGGGTATAAAATACACCGTAACGGGAATAAATGAAATGACGAAGGAAAAGGTCGAGCCCGCGACGCTCTTCTTCCCCGACGAGGCGGCGGCAAAGGGTACGGCGTATCATACCGTTCTCGAGTATATCTCCTTTGATATAAAGAGCGAAAAGGAGGCGGCGGATACCCTCCTCGATCTTGCTTCGCGCGGGATCATCACGGAGGACGAGGCGCGCGGCATCTCTCCCAAGAGACTCTACGAAGGGGTCAAAATCATCAAAAAAACGATCGGAGACAGGCGGGACTTCAGAGAAAAGAGCTTTCTCCTGCATCTCCCCGCGAAGGCTGCGGGTGTCGCAGATACCGATGACGAGGTCGAAGTGCAGGGCAAGATGGATCTCCTCGCTCTCGGAGAGGACGACGCCGTCATCGTGGACTATAAGCTGAGCTCGCATTCGGAGGAAACGCTGATCTCGACGTACAAAAAACAGCTCTCCCTCTACGAGAAGGCGGTGAAGTGCACTTACGGAATGGATAAGGTCAAGAAATACATATTCGTCCCGGGCAGAAACGAGATCTTTGAGGTCAAGGAGGACTGATCCCGCGGACAAAGGCGGGGTTTTCGTGCAAGTATTTTTCAGAGGAACGGTAGTCGTATTGTATTTTGTCTCTCGCTATTTCGGCGAGGCGATCTTTGTCGCGGCGTGTCTATTACCCATTCTCTACGGACTGGTCGTATGTATTCTCCTGCGTTTCGCGGGGCCGGGGCGGCTGACTGCGGCAAAAAAGCGCGCGAGACGGTTGACGCGTAAGGGGGTGATCTCGGGAGAGATGCGGGATGCTTTTTACAGAAAGTGCATCAGGGGTGCTACCCCCGACGTTCGCGCGGCGTACGCTCTCTTTTCGGAGGGAAAGACGACGGCTTCCGAGTTCGCCGGGGCGCTGAACGGCTCGGTGCGGACGCACGGCGCCGCTCTGAAAGGGGGAATGGTCGGCGTGGGGCTGCTCTCGACCATCGCCGTCTTTTTGATATTCACCTTCGGCGCTTCTCTCGAGGAGTGCTTGATGCGTACGGCGATCGTCGCTTTTCTCGCCACATTGAACGGTGTCGCTCTTCACTTTATCCTCTATGCGTCCCTCCTCTCTGCGGAGAAGGCGGCGAGCGAGCTCGCCCGCATCGTGGACGGCGCTCTCCTTCGCGAAGTAAAGCGGGATGAAACGCCCGAGATCCCTCGTGAAGATCACGCGCCTCGGCGTGAGGACGAGGGCACGCTCCGGGGACTTCGCGCTCTCCTAAGGGATCTCGATCGGGAGGAAAGGGAAGGGTCCTGATGCGCTCCCTTTTAGAGAAGTCGAATTTTTTTATAAAAATGGCTTGCCGATTTCGTGAAATAATGGTAAACTGCTCTTATCAAACGGGAGGACGATATGGATCCTGACGAAGATAATACGAATCAAGCAGTATCCTTCCGCACGCGGTGATTTTTTGCCTCTTGCGGATTGGTCGCGGAGGCTTTATGATCGATATTCTTTACAATGATGCCAATAAGAACGTTTTCGTTTGCCCCGAGGAGCAGGAGCTCTCTTCGGAATTTTTGGTCAATAAGTGGATCAATCTCGTGAACCCCGACGACAGAGAGGTCGATCGGATCTCTTCTCTCACCGGGATCCCCGAGGAGTATCTCAAAGCCGCCCTTGATGAAGAGGAACGCGCGCGTATTGATAAGGATGACGACTGCGTGATGGTGCTCATCGACGTCCCTATCATTGAGGAAGACCCCGAGAATAATTACTATACATACGGTACGATCCCTATGAGTATCATTCATAAGGATAATTATTTCGTGACGGTATGCTTGCGCGAGAACAGCGTCGTGAATGACTTTAAGTTCGGCAGGGTAAAGAACGTCGAGACGCATAAGTCCACCCGCCTGACCTTCCGTCTCCTGTACGCCGTCTCCACAAAGTACCTCTACTATCTCCGCTTGATCAACAAGGCGAGCCAGCGCGTGCAGTCCACTCTCGAAAAGAGCATGAAGAATAACGCCATTCTCGAGATGCTCGACCTCCAGAAGTCTCTCGTCTATTTCTCCACCTCGATCTCCGCGAACGACGCCGTGATCGAAAAGCTGAATAAGCAGAGCTATCTCAAAAAGTACGAGGAGGATCAGGACGTTATCGACGACGCCGGCATCGAGAATAAGCAGGCGGCGGAAATGTGCTCGATCTATCGTGAGATCATGAACGGCACGATGGAGGCTTTCGGCACCATCATCAATAATAACGTCAACGACATCATGAAGTTCTTGACCGCTTTGACCCTCGTGATCTCGGTGCCCACCTTGATCGCCAGCCTCTTCGGTATGAACCTCGGCGGCATCCCCGGAGTCAATCATCCGTGGGGCTTCACGATCGTATGCGCGATCAGCATCGTACTTGCGGTGATTTCGGGCATTTTCCTTGCGAAAAAGAAGATGTTCTGATGCCTTTTCGGCGCAAAACAAGGGCATTTTTCGGGCGTCTTTCGGGGCGCTGAAAATTTTTTGAAAAAATGCGAAATTTTTCGAAAAAAATATTGACTTTTGTTTTTTGAAATGGTAATATTATAAAGCTGTCTATAAGACAAGCGCTCTTTTTGGGGGCGTAGCTCAGTTGGTAGAGCGCCTGCCTTGCAAGCAGGAGGTCACCGGTTCGAACCCGATCATCTCCACCAATTCGAGGGCTCATAGCTCAGTTGGTTAGAGCACACGCCTGATAAGCGTGAGGTCGGTAGTTCGAGTCTACTTGAGCCCACCAGTGCGAGAGATCGCACCCCCATCAAAGCGACTGTAGTCGCTTCAAGCACATTGACAACTGCATAGGAGGTTTTGTGTCACCAGGTGACGCAAGATCTC
>CAMOTC010000029.1 GCA_946625545.1 uncultured Clostridia bacterium
CCCTCGTCCGTCTCGATGGGGGCGCACCCTGCCCCGATCTTCAAGCCCTGCCACCATTCGTAGCCGCGCTCCATCACCCTCGTATGATTGCCCCAATACACGAGATCGGGAGACTCGGAGAGATAGATATCGCCAAAGGGGGTATGCCCGTTATCCGAGGGACGAGAAAGGAGATAATACTTCCCATCGATCTTTTTTGGGAAAAGCACACCGTTACGATTAAAGGGCAGGAAGGGATGAGAGATCAGCTCGAATCTCTCGAAATCCTTCGTCTTGCCGAGGGCGAGCACGGGGGAGCCGTAGCGCCCGTCGCACCAGATCACGTAATAGGTATCCTCGACCTTCACGACGCGAGGATCATAGGCGTACTCGAACTTATATTCGCCGCCGTCCTTTGTATGGAAGACGATACGCTCCTTGGAAAAGGTGAAATGAATACCGTCATCGCTCTTGCCGAAATAGAGATAAGGGATCCCGTTATCGGTCTCGGCGCGAAATACGCCCGCGAAGCCTCCCTTAAAGGGAACGAGAGCACTATTGAAGACGCGCGCCACGTTCTCAATGGGTCTTCTCTTGATGATGGGGTTAGCGGAATATCTCCAGATGGGAGCGTCCGTCGTGGGCTCCTCCCAAGGGATATTGGGGAGATTTTCACCGATGATTTTTGCCATAGTTTTTTTTGTCCGTCCTTTTTGTAGTTTCGTTATCTTAGCCGCACTATTGCGGATCAAGTCTGTTTTGCAAAGATGATATTATCCATGTAGAAGTGCCCGTTACCCGAGGACTCACTCGCATAGATCGTGATACTCTTTATCTTGGCGGCAGAGAAATTAAAGACGATGGTCTTCATCCCCGATACGCCGCTTGTGTTCGACAACGTAGCGCGATACTCCGCCCCACCTGCGACGTAGATCACATTGCCCGACTCTGTCGTGAGCTCGATGCTGTACGAGACCTTGGACGCCTCGGTACCGATATCTATCTGGAAGTGGTTAAATTCTCCGAGGGTGGATCCGCCCGCATTGTAGGTGATCTTTGAGGTCGTGCCGCCGCAGTAGAGGGAGAGCACCTTCGCGCCGTCCTCTATCTTCATCACGTTGGGATTTTCCACAAAGGAGGAATCGTACTTATAAGACTTCCACCCGCTCGTGGTATAATTCTCTCCCACCGTGCCATCGCTGAAATTCTTTTCGATGCTGTTGATCTTCTTTGCGCTCGTGGAGACGCTGGACGTAGAGAACATAAAGTTATCGAAATAGGTAAATGCCTTCGGACCGTTACCATAATTCCCTTTGACGGTGATATAGATATGATCAAGCGCTTTGATCTTGCTGAAGACGGTGCTTTCACCATATTGCTTGATCATATCCTGCACGGGATAATCCTTATTGTTGAAGTTGATGATTATATGGCTGTCTCGGAAGGAGAGCACGACATGATACCACACGCCGGGGGTCAGATTTAGGTGCTTGAGATTATAATCGACGTACGCGCCGGCTTTATTATTATCATTGATATTATCCTGGAAGCGCAAGATGGTTTCGCCGCCGGAATAGTCGCCCACTTTGACGTCGAAGCTCATCGAGTAGTAGGTCGCGGGCATATTGCCGAAACTATAACCGAAGCGGTAAGCCATGCCGTTATAGTAGGTCTGCAACATCATCGCAGAACCTGCGCCGTTTGCGTCTGCGACGGATGAGACGCTTGTCGTCGTCACACTCTCCCAATCGGAAGTCCCGAATTTCTCTCTCTTCCAAGTGCCCGTGCCGTTCTCAAAGTTATTATTGATCGTCATACCCGAGAGGCTGAAAGACTTTGAGGTAGCGGCGGTAGTGCCGTTATAGAAGACCTTTGCGTTCGCGTCGTAACCGCCGACCGCCTTGAAGGAGACCGAACCGCTCTTGGTCGCCGTATAACCACTGTAGAGCGCGTCCTTGTACGTGCCCCCTGCCTCGCTGTACTGCGCCTTGAGACCGACGCAGTTCCAGGTCGCGGTGGTACTAGTAGTAGAGAGGAAGGTCAATGAAGTCTGCTTTGTCTCATAGGTAAAGGTCGCGACCTCACTGTCCTGATAGCCGCTGGACGAAGCCCCTACTGCCTTGACATACACGGTATGAGTGCCCGACAAGGTGGAGAAAGTCACACTGCGATCGGTCTGCGACTTATAGTTGCCGCCGTCCACCTTGACTGCATAGCTCGCAGCGTTCGTTACCGCGGACCAAGTGATGCCCTTATCATTCGTACTAAGCGAAGGCTTTGAGAGTTTCAAGAGCTTCACCGTAGCGCTCTTCTCGATCGCCTTGGATGCGTAATAGTAGATCTTGGATGAGCTGCTCCAGCCGCCTTCTGCCTTGACCTTGATCGTGTGTGTACCTTCGACGGTCGGAGTGTAGGAGGTGGCGGTAGTCTGACTGTAGGAGCCGCCGTCCACACTGAGAGAGGTCTTATACGCAACGGAGGTCCAAGAGGCAGTCGTTCCCGATACCGTGATGTCGGTAAGAGTCACATTCTTGGTGGTATATTCGAGGAGAGCGGCGTCACTCGAGAGCACGGTGGTTCCGTTGCCTTTCGCGCGGACGTAGACCTTGTATTTGCCCTCTTGATTGGAGAGCGCTTTCTCGGTGCTGTCCTGCGAAATATAGCTTCCCGATCCGACCTTTACTTCGTAGCCGCTCGCCCCGCTGATGGCACTCCAAGTGATCTTGCTCCCGCTGACAGAGAGCGAGGGAGTCGCGAGCTTGCTGATCGTGACAGAGGTGCTCACCGACTTATAGAGAGTGGAATGATGGTAATAGGTATCATTATCACCGCGATAGCCGCTATAAGCACGCAGAGAGATAGTCGTCGTACCTTCGTTGGAGACGGTATAGCTCGTCTCTCCGATCTCCACGTAGTCTTTGCTTCCTACTTTGATCTTTACGGAAGCGGCACTTGCCGTCCAGCTCACCGTCGCGCCGACCGTCTCGTTCAGAGTGATCGTGACGCTCGCCGTCGTGTAGGTCAGAGAGACCTCCTCGCTGTCCGGGAACTGGACAGAGTCATCCGCGTATGCTTTGACACGCACGGTGTGCGTCCCGCTTGTCGAGGAATATGCTATCGTATCGGCAGTCTGATCGATCCAGCCACCATTATCCACCTTGACGCGATATCCCTTCTTATCCGCTACAGGAGAGATCGAGATATTATCCGCTCCCTTGGTCAAAGTAGGCGCCTTGAGAGGGGTGGGAACGATGATCTTTTTCGAGGTCGATAGCGTTTCACCGATATAATAGACTTGATTATCGGGGTCATAACCGGTCGATGCCGTGACGGTGAGAGTAGTAGTTTCGTCAGGAGCATAGGAGGTCGTATCCGTCGGTTTGGAGATCGGTTCGCCGCTCTCCTCCTGCAAGGTCAAGATGCCCACGGCGGTAAAGTATGCGACGCCGTTCACGTTATCCGCCGTGATCTCGGAGAGCGAGACCGATCTGACAAAATAGACATACTCGGTCACCGCGCTATCGGGATACTGATCGGGATCGTTATTTACAGCGCGAACTGTAAGGGTATATGTACCCACGCTCGTAGCGTAAGGGATCGTCCTGTTTTGATCCTTATTGATACTCTGCTCCGCCCCGCCGTTCACACTGTATTTGTAGGCGTCGGCATTCTCGACAAAAGAGATATATATCCCTGTGTCACGCATCTCAAGGACGGGGTTACCGAGGGGGATCGGCACGGTGATCTTGATATTCTCCCTAACGAGGGTCTTGCCAAAGTACCATATCCCATCCACTTCGTCGTATCCTACGGCGCAACGGAGGTTGATCCAAGTCGTCACGCCGGGCGCATAGTACGACTCACGGATCGTCTCATACTTTCCGTAACCCTCTTTCTCGGGATTTGTGCTCTTTTGGATCGAGGTAATGCCGCTCTTTGTCCAAGTGGCGACGCCCTCTTCGCTGATCGCGATGTCCTCCTTCTCGGAGAGACTGACCGCGCGAAGTCCGCATTTCGTCGTGGGACTATCCGTGATATTGGCGCCGTCACCGATCGCCTTGATCAAGAATAGTTTTTCTCCATAAGTCTCTTGATCGAAAATGATATAGTTCACACTCGCGACGGTCCAACTGTCGAGAGTCGCCTCTGCGGCGGCGATCTCCTCCTCGGTAGCATCCAAGGAGAGGAGCGTGTACCTGTATTCGGTAGCCTTTGCATTGACTGACCAGGAGAGTTTCGTGTAACTGTCACCGACAGCATTCAACGTCATCTCGGGAGCGAGCAAGGTATAAGCGGTAAACTCCCAGCTCTTATTTGCATCGCTGTCATTTGCGACGTAATAGATATAGACTTCGTCCTCGTCGATGACCGTCGTTCCCTCCGTCTTGAGATAGAGAGTCTCCTCGCTACCGCTCTCATTGACGTATTCGGTATAGGGATAGTCCTCCCATGCGCCCGTCTCTCCGAGGCGGCGAGAGAGCTTGCCGGTGTACGTCCAAACCACGCTCGTCTTGCTATGGCTCACTTCGTTGATCACGGCGGGAATGACGTGATAGGTGATAGTCACGGGATCGCTCTCGGGATATTGCGGAGCATTCGTCTCATTGATCGCGATGATCTCGACGATATAGTCACCGTCACCTTTTTGATAATCGATATGGAGATCAGTCGTCGTCTCGGGATTGCCATTGACCGTGACGCGATAAGCCGTAGCGTGCTCTACCTTCTTCCAATCGATACGGGAAGCGGTGGGCGTGACTAAAGGCGCAGAAAGCCGGATGGGGACGATGATCTGCTTGGATTTTTCGAGAGCATTCTCAGTCGCAGACGTGTCTTCGACGGTATAGTAGATCGATCTCGAAGCATCCCAACCGCCTTCGACGCGGATGGTGATCCAAGTCGTCGCAGTGGCAGTGAAAGCGCGCTCTGCCGTCTCGCTGAAGGCTCCGTTCGTGCCGATCTTTCGTTTGGTACGGAGGGAGACGTAGTCGTAGCTCGCCGTACTTCCCCCTTCTCCGATCTCGACAGAGATCTCGGAAAGCTGCAAGTACTTTACTTCAAATACGACGGTATTCGAGAGGTAGCTGTCGCGGTAGTTCGCGCCGTTACCGTTCGCTTTGATCGTGATGGCATATTTCCCCTCGGGCAGAGTCTTGAAGAGATAGATGTCGCTGCTCAGCTTCGTCCACTCGTTTTCACTGTCAAGATCAATCCAAGCCTCGAGAAGCTGATCCCATACCTTCACGTTCATACTGTACGAGAGGAAGGGATGGACGCTCCGCATATCGCCTACGGTATGCACGATCTCCTTCTCATCATTGAGATACGCCCAGTAGAGCCCATCCGTACCCTCGCTCCCTGTATGCAGGAGAAGCGTGGGGGTAAGGAGATTTTCCACCACGACGGTCAACTCATCGGAAATGACATCGTTTTCAGCATAGTAATACACCTTCTCGTCAAAGGAGAAACCGCCTGTCAATTTGACGCGCAGTTTATGAGCGCCGATCACGTCTACGACATAGCTCCCGAGCGCGTTCTCTTTATCGGGGGCGCCGTTATCTATGACGAAAGCCTTGTAGCTGAGCGCTGTCCAAGAAAGGGTATCTTTATCGACGGCAGGAGCCTTTGTAAATGCAACGTTTTTGACGGTATAAAGGTAGGGAGCGCTGAAATTACCGTAACTGATGACCTCGTCATTCTCTACGGCGACCGCCCTGACGCGTACGGAGTACTCCGCCTCAGTGATCGCAAAGGCGAGTGTCCTATCCGCGCGAATGACCTCGTCGCCGCCATTGACGGATACGGCATAGGCATTCGCATCCTCCACCTCCTCCCAAGTGAGCCCTTCCGAAGTGGGGACGATCACGGGAGTGGCGAGATTTGCCGAAACGATGATCTTCTTCTCGATCTGCACGGTGCCGACGTAATAGGTATCCGCCTCCTCGTCGAAATAGCCCGAAGCACGCACGTGCAAGATCGCGTTTTCTTTGGTGAAATAATAGGATTCGTCGTAGTAATCGTAATTGCCGGGGACATAGACCTCATTTACCTTCTTATCCACGGCGATCTCTATCACACCGTTACTGCGCCAAGAGGCAGTCTGCCCGGTCTCGCCGATCTCGATCGCGATCTGCGAGATATAGACCTTCTCCACGCGGAAAGTGTGCACGGCAACGGCGGTCACTGCACCGTTTGCTTCGAGGAGTGCTCGGACACGCACGGTATAGAAGCCATCAACAGAGGGGATCGGATACATCTCTCCTGCGATCCATTCGCCGCCATTTACCGAATACTCAATGGTGGCGCGCTCTTTATGCGAGAAATTCAGCGCAAACTCACCCACCTCGATCTCGGGAGCGGGATAATCGGAGAAGAGAGAAGGATCCGCTTGATATTCAGCGGAGAGATTGTCGAGATAGAGGTTAGCGCGAGCATTACTCCCGCGATACTCTGCGATGATCACGAGGGAACGAAGGAGTATCGGGGTATCGGGAACGTATTCGATACGCTCAAAATCATTCCCCGAGGAGAGCGTCCAATAGACGTTCTCACTGCCCTTTAGGTAGTGCGACACACCGAAGACGTCAACCGCGACGATCTTCACGAGGATATCCTCGGCATCCTCGTCATAGTTGCCGATCTCCAGCGAGAAATAATTAGCGAGTCCGACCTTCTCTCCCGCATCGTTGTACACGATCTTATAGACGACGTCCTTGCCTGTGCTGAAGCGCATGACGCCGGAGCCGTTTCGGGTAGAATCGGAGATGGGAGAGGTCGCGAGGGGACTCCACTCATCACTACCGAAGGAATAGGTGTATGCGCTCCATCCGTCGGCAACTGCAGAGGATTCCTCACAATCGATATCGAGCGACGCCGCTTTCTCAAGGAGCAGCTCCTTCGGGAAATGCGCGGCATTTGCTCCCGTGGCGGAACGCACGACGAGGCTTCTACCATTCTCGGAGAAGGCGAGCTCCATCGTAAAGTCCATCTCGGGATCCTCGACGATCAAGACGCACTCCTCGGCATAGAGATGATAGCTCCCTGTCAAGGTGAAGTTTTCCGCCAAAGCGGTGGAGTAGATGCTGAAACGCTCCTCATCATTCAAAATGAGGATCAGATCGTTTGTCCCCGAGGCTCCGATTTCCTCGCGAGCAACGTAGGTATCGCCTATGTCGTAAAGAGGCTGTTTGAGAGAGAAATCCGCATCTTGATAGCCGAAACGCAGGTCGGAGAGCGCAAGACACGTCGACGCGGCCTGCGGCGCATTTCCTTGGGTAGTCAGAGTCAAATGGTCAAAGAAAGCCACCAACTCAGCGGGAGAATAGGCGGCCGAGACTCTCTCGGGGAGACCCTCGATAGCATCCTCCTCCAAGACGGAGCCCTTCGCGTCCCACACGTCGCGGAGCGTCCGTTCTCCTGCCATCCAGCCGTCGTCGTTGATGGGCAGAGTAACAGTCACCCAATAGTCGGGCATCGTCCCGAGATCCCTCGTCAGGACGAAATCGCTCCCCTGCTTTGTTAGAGACACCGTCAGAGAAGATATCCCATCGCCGCGATAGATAAAGGAGATGGTTTCGTAGCTGTCGGTCAGCGTGTAAGGAATGGAGAAAGCATGCGGGTGATTGTCATTCTGCGTATTCAATCCGAGCGCCGCGCTGCCATCGTAGCAGGATAAGTTTGAAAGGGTGTCGCCCACCGAGAGGCTCCACCTGCCCGCGTTAGCTCCCGCCTCGATCACGACGTCACTCTTTGCGGCGACGGTGAGATAGGTCGAATAAGGTTCGCTCTCGAGATAATACTTCTTTTCCGTGCTGATGTATCCCGCATTTGAACGGAAGTAGGCAGGCGTCGTCACTTTCGAGAGATACTCCGTTCCCTCGATCGCTTTATAATTCTTGCCGTCGGCGGAGAAGGAAAAGCTGAGATAATCGGCATAGAGGAGCACTTTGTCCTCTGCGACCTTGGAGACCTGGAGTTCATTCACTAGGGTCTCATACTCGAGGACGGTCGAATTGTCGGAATAGGTCACGCCGTTGCCGATCGCCTTGATCTCGAGCTTATGCGCACTGATCACGCTCGAAAGAGTCGCGGAAAGCGCAGAAGCAAAGGCGCCGCCATCGTAAGCGACCATATAGTCCGTCGCATCCTCATCGATACGCCAGGTGACCGTATTTCCCTCAAACTTGAGGATAGGCGCACTCACAGAGGTGATCACGCTCTTTCTCTTTACGATGGGGTCGCCGACGTAATAGATCATATTTGCCTCGTCAAAACCGCCCTCAGCCTTGATCGTGATCGTCACGCCCTCTTGCTCTGCGACGTAGGTGTTGCCCGTAACCGGGACGTAGCCGCCCTTTTCTTTGACAGAGACCGACTTCGCCTCGGCAGTCCAGGTCACTTCCAAACCGGAAACGACAGGATCGGAGAGAGAGATCTCCACAGCACGATAGCGCAAGGTCCCTTCCGCCACCTTCTCGCCTGCGGCATTTGCCGCATAGGCATAAACGACGTGATCACCGATTTCCTCCGAAAAGTCAAAGAAGAAACCGGGGAGCACCATGGACGTATCTCCGTCGTCTGCTTTCAGATAAAAAGAATAGTCCCCCTCATAGGAGATCGCAAAACCGCTGTTGTCGAGATCGAAATGAATTTTGGGAAGAGAGGAAGACGAGGAAGACCCCGAATCATCGATGAGATCCGCCACATCCGCAGGGAGTCCTTCGCTGCAAGCCATCAGCGCGATCGCGACAAATGCGATCACGAGCAATAAAGCGAAAATGAGCTTTGCTTTCCTCATACATACCCCCGTGCGTAAGAATACATAATAATTATATCATATATTTTTTTTAAATACAATAGTATTTCTTTGATGGATTTGGCATTCTTTTAATAAAATTCTAATCATTAAAAATCACTCGCCACGCGAAAAAGGAAAGCAGAAAAATCACACGATAACGTCCTGTTTTCGGGTAAAATATTATAAGCGGAAAAGTCCTATATTTCCGATCAAAATGAGTATAAAATATCCTCCCGCAGAGGGGAGGATATTATCGACTGAATGCGTATCAAACGGCGAAGGATCAGAATATTGCGAGCAAGAATCCCGCCGCAACAGCCGATCCAATGACGCCTGCGACATTCGGACCCATGGCGTGCATCAGGAGATAGTTGTCGGGATTATACTTCTTTCCTTCGTTATGCGCCACACGAGCAGCCATCGGCACTGCGGACACACCTGCGGCACCGATCAAAGGATTGATCTTTCCCTTCGTGATCCAGCACATCAGCTTGCCCATCAATACGCCGCCTGCCGTCGAGAAACAGAAAGCAACGAGACCGAGCACGACGATCAAGAGAGTCTCTATCGTCAGGAAGCTAGAGTAAACAGCCGTAGCGCCGACCGAGATCCCGAGGAAGAGCGTAACGATATTCATCAAGGCATTCTGCGCCGTATCCGACAAACGCTCTGTCACACCGCACTCCTTCAGGAGGTTACCGAACATCAAGCAGCCGAGGAGCGGAGCTACGCTCGGGAGCAGGATACAGGTGATGATGGTAACTGCGATGGGGAAGATGATCTTCTCCGCCTTGGAGACGGTACGTAACTGATCCATCTTGATCATACGCTCCTTCTGCGTGGTCAGAGCACGCATGATGGGAGGCTGGATCAAGGGGATGAGCGCCATATAGGAGTAAGCCGCGATCGCGATCGCACCGAGCTTCTCGGGAGCGAGTGTCTTGGTAACGAAGATCGCCGTAGGACCGTCCGCACCACCGATGATAGCGACGGAAGCCGCGATATTACCGCTGAAGCCAAAGACGATCGCGAGGATCAACGCCATATAGATGCCAAGCTGTGCGGCAGCGCCGAGGATCAGAGATTTCGGGTTTGCAAGCATCGGTCCGAAATCGGTCATCGCGCCCACGCCGATAAAGATCAAGCAAGGATACAGACCCGTCTTAACACCTATGTATAGGACATCGAGGAGTCCGCCGTGCAGAAGCACCTCACCGTAGTCGATCTTGCCGCCTGCGGAGAACCACATATCGGAATGGAAAAGCGCGTCCGCACCCGTCAATCCGGGCAAATTCGTGATCAACATACCGAAAGCGATACCCACGAGAAGGAGCGGCTCAAACTTTTTCGCTATACCGAGGAAAAGCAGCACGCAGGCGACGATGATCATCACGATCTGTTGCCAATGTACACCCGCGAAGCCTGAGCTCTCCCCCAGATTTTTCAAAATATCTACTATATTTACCGCGTTCATATCACCCTCACGCAATCTCGAAAAGTCCCGTACCTACCTGAACTTGCGTCCCTTTGGGAGCGAGAATGGCGACGATCGTGCCGTCCTTCGTGGCGGTGATCTCGTTCTCCATCTTCATCGCCTCGATGAGCATCACGACCTCCCCTGCTTTCACCTTATCGCCGACGTTCTTTTTGACGGCGACGACAGTCCCGGGAAGGGGCGACGGAGTCGCATTACCGGAAGCGGCGGGGGCGGGGGCGGCAGCTGCGGCAGGAGCGGCGGCTACGGGAGCTGCTGCAACGGGAGCCGCGGCGGGCGCGGAGATCGCATCGTATTCGGAGAGGAGCTCTGCATTGCCCTTCTCGACTTCGACTTCGTATATTTTACCATTCAATTTAACTTTGTATTTCATAAGGATCACTTCTCCTCCTCGTTGATTTCTTTGATAGAGATAAATCTGAGCTCATTCAAGGGAATCTCGAGCTCATCGGCAACGATCGCCATCACCATTGCGGCGGTGCGGTCATCCACGTTATACAGCTTGATATTGCCGCTCGAACCGGGCGCAAGCTCGGGCGCGGTCGGCTCGGCAGGCGCAGGTGCGGCGTCTCCCTTTTTCTTTTCCGAAAACTTACGGACGATATAGGAGAGCAGATAGATAAAGCCCATTAGGACGATAAGCACGACGATGACCAGCACGAACCCGATCAGCGCGTAAAGCAAGCCTTCCGAGACCGAGAAATACTTGGTCGTAGTCGATGCGGCCATGGAAAACATCATAGATCAGTCCTCCACCTTTTCGATCGTGTAGGAGACCTTCTTCTCCTCACGCTCCTTGCGCGCCTCAAAGAAACGCTCGGCGACCTGCGGGAAGGCGATATAGGAGAGGACGTCCTCGTCGTTCTTCGCCGTGCCGGCAAGCTCTGCCTTGGTCTTTTCAAACTGCGGCTCGAGGGTATCCGCGAAACGGCAAGTGATCGGCTTCTCATCCCCGAGGACCTTCTTCATCAATTCGGGATTCACCTTGCCGGGCGCCCTGCCGTACTCACCACGGAGATAGGACTTGACCTCCTTGCCCACGTTCACATAGCGGCCGTAGAGGACGTTGCTCGTCGCCTGCACACCCACCATCTGACTCATCGGGGTCACGAGGGGAGGATATCCGAGATCCTCTCTGACCTTCGGGGTCTCGGTCAATACCTCTTCCAATCTATCGAGAGCATTCTGCTGCTCGAGCTGAGAAAGGAGGTTGCTGAGCATACCGCCGGGGACTTTATAGCTGAGTGCATTGGTATCGGTGGAGAGGGACTTGGACTTCAAAGTGCCGTTCTTTACGAAATCCGCAAAAACGGGCTTAAAGAAATCGTTGACCTGTTTCAAGACGTCGGCGTCGAGATCCACCTCGTAACCGAGCTGTCTGAGAGCGTACGCGAGAGTCTCTGTCGCAGGCTGGGAAGTACCGCCCGAGAAGGTGCTGGTCGCAGTATCGAGGATATCCACGCCCGCCTCGACAGCCTTCAGAGCGGTCATATAGGCGAGACCCGTCGTGCAGTGGGTATGCAGGACTACGGGGAGTCCGACCTCGCCTTTCAGAGCGGAAACGAGATCATACGCCTCCTGCGGTCCCATGACGCCCGCCATATCTTTGATACAGATCGTCGAGCACCCCATCGCCTTCATCTCTTTGCCGACCTCGACAAAGTTCTTGAGAGTATGCACGGGGCTGGTCGTATAGCTGATCGCACCCGAAGCGATCGCGCCCTGCTTGATGGTCTCCTCGACGGCGACCTTGATATTGCGCATATCGTTCAGAGCATCAAAGATCCTGATGATATCGATACCGTTCGCGACAGAACGCTCCACGAACTTCCTGACCACGTCGTCGGGATAGTGCTTATAGCCCAAAAGGTTCTGACCTCTGAGGAGCATCTGCAACTTGGTATTCGGCATAGCCGCCCTGATACGGCGGAGCCTCTCCCACGGATCTTCATTCAAGAAGCGCAAGCAGCTGTCAAAGGTCGCACCGCCCCAGCACTCGACCGAATAATATCCGGCTTTATCCATCGTGCCGAGGATGCCCTCGAACTTCTCGATCGGAAGCCTCGTGGCGATGAGCGACTGATTAGCGTCGCGTAAAACTGTCTCGGTAAACTGAACTTTCATATTTCCTCCTATATGAACGGCGACTCGGCCGCCAAACATTTTCCCGAATACAAGTATATCAAAGATATACGCGAGCGCGCAAACGTTTTTCTCCTATTATTGAGAAAAAAAGTAAAATGTCAGTTTAATGTGAATAGTCAAAAGCAAATGAAAGCCGAAACGAGCGAAAAACTATCCCGAAATCGATACGAGAGGGACCTGCTCGACCTCCCAGGAGCTGTCGCCGTGCAAGGTAATGAGCTCGGCGCCGCGCTGAGCGATATCCTTCGAGATCCCCGGCATCGCGAGATAGTCGATGCTCATTCCGTAGGTCAAACGGATCCCGCGATACGTGATCGAGGCATTATTATAGTGATCGTGTCCGCAAAAAGTCCCCGTCGTACTCCCGAGTTCGACCATCACGTCAAAGATCGCGCTGTCGTGCTCCGAACATGATACTATTTCGAGCAAAAACTCGTTATTTTCGCCGAAATGATACGTGACCTCTTCACTCCCCTCGAGATAGAGTTCGTACGCCGTGCGATACTGCTTGAGCGGGATATGAAAGAAAGCGAGAGAGGAGATCTGCCCTCCTTCTTCCCTCTGCAGGCGCATGACCTCCCCCCTGTACCATTCCACCTGATCGTCGTGGATATAGTCGTAGGAGGCTGGACCTCCGCCGAGATAAGCGTTAGAGTCGATCAAAAAGAGCGCCGTATTCAGACTCCCGTCCGTGTTTCTGATCTCGATTACCTGATTATTGCGCCCCGTGATCTTAGGCTGAATATAGGGGAAAAGCAGATTTCCCGACGTCTTGAAGGAGAGCGATTTATAGACCTCGACGAGATCCTCTTTCTTCATCGAGGCGAGGCTTTCCGTATCGTGATTACCAAAGGTAAAAGCCCAAGGGATCCCCACGTTGCGCATAAAGGCGGCAAACTGCTGTACGGGAGCGGAATTATTGAAAGAGAGAGACATCGCGCCCATCGGGAAACATAAGTCCCCCGTGACGATCACGAGATCCGGGCGAGTGTACTCGATCTCACGATAACACGCCTTAAGGGCGAGGAGATCCTTTTTACTCGAAAAAAGGCTCCCGCCGAGGTGGATATCCGTCAAATGCAAGATCTTGAACTCCTCCGTCGATGGGGTGATCGTATAGACCCCCGTTTCCTCGTTATAGACGATACTTGATAAATGATGTGCGATATAGGGGACTGCGTTGATATAGGGCTGAGTATACCAGGTATCCCGATTCATTCCGAGGAAGGCTCCGCCGAGCAGCACGATGACGATCACGACGGAAAGGCGCACTTTATTCAGCGTAATATTTTTGTAAGACAGCCTTTTTCGCAAGGTGACATTATAGAGAAAGATGCAGGCAAAAAAGATAATCGCGGCATATAGAATATACTCGGCAGGATAGATCCCTTGTCGAAAGAGGAGCATCGCGATCATACAGATCGTCCAATAGAGCGCGGAAAAGATCAAGATACCGAAGAGATGGGTGCGGAACCCCCTCTTTTCAGGGATCGAGATCCACTCCCGCACCGCACGCATCAGCATCGCATTTTTGACGAGAAAAAAGAGGGGGATCGCCACAAGCAGATAGTTGGAGAGAATGGACTCAAAAAGCTCCGCCGCCTTTGAATTGCCAAAGAGATAAAAATCCAGCTCCGTCATCTCAAAGATAAAGACGGAGGATACGAAAAGCGCGCAGGAATTCAGGAGCCTCTTGAGATACTTATCCGACGAGATGCGGAGATAATCGTATGCTTTCCCGTCAAAGTTGAGTCCGATCCCACTTTTTACCCGCCTTTCATAGGAGATAGAGAGCGGGACGATCCCACCGCAACCAAGCATAAAGAGGGTGAGTACGACAAAGAATTTCGCATCCGTTGCGATCGCAAATCGAATGCACCAAAGGAGACAAGTAAAGAGCAAGACGCAGAGCAAACCAACGGCGTAAGCGATCCATCTGCAAAAGCGAAATCGTCCGCTCGCCCCCTTGAGATCGATGACCTTCTCAGCACTTTTCCAACGAAGAGCATCATCGGGAGTGTAGCCCGCCAGAACCGCGAGAGACTCGAGGGTATGATAGCTCTCCGCAAGGGAGGAGAAAGGAAGTTTCTCGCTCATCTCGGCAAGTCTCGACTCGACCCGCGCCTTTGCGCGCATCGTTTCCTCGCTGTAGGGGATCTCATCAAAGAAAAGATCGACAAGTTTATCCGACTGCTTACTCATGATCCCCCCTTCCCCGATTTGATATTTTTATAAAAAAAGCCCTTGACGAATCTTCATCAAGGACCTTCGCCGATAACAGTATCGACTCTATGAGTATCTATCAAACGTAGTTATATAAAATCAACCGAGACCGACGTCGAGCGCCATCATCACGACGAACCCGACGGCAAAACAGACTGTGGATATATTCGTATGTTCCCCTTTTGCCGTTTCGGGGATAAGCTCCTCCACAACGACGTAAAACATCGCACCTGCCGCAAATGCGAGAAGATACGGGAGAACGGGTAAAAAGACGCTCGCTGCAAAGATCGTGAGGATCGCGCCGATAGGCTCGACCACACCCGACAAGACGCCGTAGAGGAAGGTCTTTCCTTTAGACATACCCTCCGCGTGAAGCGGCATAGAGACGATCGCTCCTTCGGGGAAGTTTTGGAGAGCGATACCGATGGACATCACGATGGCACCCATCAGAGTAATGCTTTGATTGCCGTACAGCCAGCCTGCAAAGATCACGCCGACCGTCATTCCTTCGGGCAGATTATGCAGTGCAACGGCAAGGAACATTTTGGTGGTATTTTTGAGGCCGCTCTTCATACCCTCCTCGCTCTTATCGTTGTGGATATGCGGGATCAGGATATCGAGAGCAAGCAAAAAGAGCATACCGATCAAGAACCCGACCACAGCGGGCACGAAAGCGAGTCGCCCCATCGTCTGCTTTGACTCCTCGAGAGCGGGAAGGATCAGGCTAAAGAAGGAAGCGGACACCATAATGCCTGCGGCAAACGCCGTCAAGCCTTTCTTCAGTTTGGGATTCATATCGGTAGCAGCGTCACTACCATCCCCCTTCTTGCTCCGTAGGAAGAAGACGCACGCCGACCCTAAACAGGTGCCGAGCAAAGGTATCAAGATACCAATGATCACTTTCGTCCATTTATCCCACATAGTGAAGCCTCACTTTAATCCTTATTCGCCAATACTATAGCATATTCGAAATACCTTGTAAACAAATTTACTCCCGCAAGATGCGAAGCGATACCTTTTATTCTATTTCCACTTCGCGTCAAACCTCGGGCGCTATGCCGCAAACGGCTACGCGGACCTGCGCTTTGCTACGGTTCAGCCACTAAAATCGGCAGAAGTCAACTGCCGATTTCTTAACGTTCTCGTTCAAATCCTGCCGTTAACAAAAAAAACTCGCCGAATGGCGAGTCATTTTGGCTGGGGTGGCAGGATTTGAACCTACGAGTGCGGGAGTCAAAGTCCCGTGCCTTACCGCTTGGCGACACCCCAACGATGTATATAAATAAAAAAAATGGGGTGAGTAGAGGGATTCGAACCCTCGGCCTCCAGGGCCACAACCTGGCGCTCTAACCAGCTGAGCTATACCCACCAT
>CAMOTC010000030.1 GCA_946625545.1 uncultured Clostridia bacterium
TTACCAAGGACGTGCTCTACCGACTGAGCCATAGCAGCGCGCGACTGTATTATTATATAAGGAATATTCGGGTATGTCAATAAAAAAACTCCTTTTTTTCTGCAATTATTCTTTTCAAAAAGACGCAAGCGCTCAGCCTGCGTCTTTTCCCCGATCTATGAGCGATAAGTCTCGTCCAGTTGCTTGAGTTCATTAAAGGTATCGATCTCGATAATATCCTCAAATCCGCACTCGCGAACCTCCACCTTGAAGTCCTTGAGACAGTACTCGAGCGGGACCTGATCCCAAAAGCGGGACTTGCCGCCCGGAGAGGCGAAGACCTCCTTTGCGGCGGCGCAGAGCTTCTTGCCGTCACTCTCCGTCCAATACGAGATCCCTACCATCTGATAGCAGTCCTTTCCGCCGATCATCATCTTATTGACGTAGCCGCCCGATACCGTCAAGCACCAATCGTCGCTCCTCTTGACAGGGATGCCGAGATAGTTGGATGCGTACTGGTACTTCTTGATCAGTTTCTTATTATACACGAGGAGATCCGCCTCGATGATATAGGCATTCTCCACGCGCTCACCCGCGCATACGACGGAGGAGATATTATTCGCCTCGTTGTAGGTCGGATTTTCGATAAACTTGATATACGGATACTTATACAAGAGCTGATCGAACTGCTCGGCGAGATATCCTCTGACGATATAGACCTCCTCGATCTCCGCCTCCTTGAGCGCATCCAGGCAGGAGTCGATGATGCGATTTCCCTTGACGCGCACGAGGGGCTTAGGGGTATTCAGCGTGATGGGGATCATACGCGAGCCGAAACCTGCCGCCAAAATGACCGCCCTCTTGACCTTATACTTCTGCATCTCCGCGACGCCCTTCTCCGTGATACGATTTGAGGAGACGAGCCCCATCTCGTCCAGCTCTTTCAGGACCGCGTTCACTCTGCCGAGCGAAAAGCCCGCCTTCTCCGCGATCTCGCGCTGTGAGATCTTCTTCGCCGCATCGATAAGGACTTCCAATACGTCAAATTGATTTCTTGTCAACATATTTGCTACCTACCTTTTTTATCAAATAAACGATCGCTTTCATAAGCATATTGATCACGAGGATCAGGAGCGCCACAACTGCGGCACACTCCATCATATTGTACGTCTCGAACTGGTTGATAAGGAGCGAGATCGGACGGTTCGCGGAAGTCGCGAGGAATGAGACCGCCGAGATCGTCATCATGCAGTTCACAAAGAAATAGGAAAACATCTCGATCAAGGTGTACTTGCTCTGCGGAAGGATCACGTTAAAGATGATCCGCGGCCGTGAGATCCCGAGGATCTGCCCTACTTCCTCGAGGTTCTCATTCAGCTTCCCGAAGGCATTGTAGATCATCAGATAAGGCGAAGCGAAAAAGTGCACGGTATTTACGAGCACCAAGATCGCAATGGTGCCGTAGAAGAAGGACTTTTTGAATACGATCACGTAGGCAAGACCGAGCACCAAGCCGGGGATCGCCAAGCTGACGATCGCCATCAGATGGAGCAGCCTCGATGACTTGGACTGCATCCTTGCGGTCAGATAGGCGGTAGTCGTAGCCAAAGCGACGCCGAATACCGACGTAAAGAGCGCGATCAGAATGGAATTTACGAGGAACTTGCCCCCCTTCTTTGAAAAGGTATTCTCGAAATGTTCTAAAGTGAACGAGAGGTCCCTCGGATACGACTTTGCAAATGCCTGAATGACGAAGGAAAAGACCACCAAGATGACCATCAAAGAGCATACGCTCACGACGGTATAGCCAAGGGGATCACGCCACTTCGTCTTGGTATGATAGCTCCTCTGCACGTAGGAAGCATTTCCCTTGTCCTTATTGAAAAGGTCAAAGAGGAAAGCTGCGATGGCGGGCACGAGGAGCACTAAGCCGATGACGCTACCCACAGAATAGTTTAGCTGCCCGACCGCCTCTTCGTACAGCATCACGGGGAGGGTCTTGAACTTGCCCCCGACCGAGAGCGGCACGCCGTAGTCGGTCACGATCATCGTGAAGACCGCGAAAACCACCGAGATCATCGGCTTGCGGATATAGGGATAGGTGATCGCCGTGAACTGGCGGATCTTCGGAATGCCGAGGACGTCCGCCGCCTCGTAGGGAGACTGATCCTCGTACTTCAGGATATCGGCGATCATAATGAAGGCGATGGGGAAAGAGTACAGTACCGAGCCGATCACCACGCCCCAAAAACCGTAGATCGAGTTTGAAGCGCCGAAAAGCCTCGTGATGATGCCGTTATTGCCGAAAAGAATGATCAAGCCCATTCCGTGCGAAATAGAGGGGATCAGCATCGGCAAGGTGATCAGGATCGTGAAAAGATATTTGCACTTGATATCGGTGCGGGTGATCGCCCAAGCGAGCAGATAGCCCAGCACGATGGAGATGACGGTAGCGACCGCCGTGCTCGTCAGGGAATTGATGAGATTATTTACAAAGAGCTTAGAACCGAATACGTTCTCAAAGGATTCTTTATCGATATAGACGAGCATCCTTATGATAGGCACAACGATCAGGATCAATAGGATGATCCCGATCAGTATCTTGCTCATCAATCCCTTGTCGATCAGGGATCTCATCTTCTGCTTCAGGGTCACCATACCGTTACTCTATATCGCCCTCTGCGACGCCGATGTACTTGCTGAGCGACTCGATCTTGATCTTCAAGTTTTCCACCACGAAGTTCTTGACGTAGTCGTTCACGGGATGCTTGATGATATTCTCCGGCGTATCGAGCTGTACCGCGACGGCGGTATCCATCACGAGGATCTTATCCGACATGGCGAAGGCTTCCTCCTGGTCATGAGTGATATAGATCATCGTGGTATTGAATTCTTTTTGAATATCCTTCAGCTCTTTCCTGAGAGCGAGACGAGTGGCGACGTCAAGCGCGGACATCGGCTCGTCAAAGAGGATGACGTCGGGATTGAGCGCCAAGGTGCGCGCGATGGCGACGCGCTGCTGTTGTCCGCCCGAGAGGGAGTTCGGCTTCTTATCCTTATGCTCCGTGAGTCCCATCTTCTCGATGAGTCGGAGCGCCGTCTCGCGAGCGATGGCTTTGGTCTCCTTCTTGATCTTGAGCGCATACTCGATATTTTGCAATACCGTCATATTCTCAAAGAGGGCGTAATTTTGAAAAACGAACCCCATCTTCCTTTGGGAAGGGGGTGCATTCGTGATATCGACGCCATCTTTGATGACCTGACCGTCGGAGGGGGTGATGAGACCGATCAGCATACGCAAGAGCGTGGTCTTGCCGCAACCGGAGGGCCCCAAGATGGATAGAAATTCACCCGCTTCGACACCGAAAGAGACGGACTTAACCGCCTCTTTCGTATCAAAGGTCTTCGATAAGTTTTTTACTTCCAGTTTCATTTCAAGGGTTTCTTATTTGCCGGCGAGCATCTCGTCCCACTTCGTAAGGAGGCTCTCCTTCCTGCTGAGATTGTTGCCCGTCATATCGGCATAGGTGATATTCTCGGGGAAATTCGCCACTTTATAATCGGTATTCTTCAATACGGGTTCGGGATAGAACTTCTCATTGGAAGCATTCGTATAGAAGGAATCCAGATAGTCCATGACCGCCTTGACCTCAGGTCTCGCCTTCTTGCCCTTCACGATGGCGTTGCCGTACAGATTGTAGGGAGCGCCCTCCTCAAAGAAGAGGATCTCAAGGTCTGTATTTCCCTCCGTGATCTTGGTGACAGCCTGCGAGATCATACCGAATCCTACAGCCACCTCCTCTGCGACCACGTTATTTACGGGCTTCGAGCCGGAATCCGCATAAGCGAGGACGTTAGGCGTCAGATCTTCAAAGAACTGCAGCGCGTTGCCTTCGCCGCGAGCTTTCACCAACGAATAGTAGAACATATAGCCGGTACCCGACGCCTTGGGGGACGCCATGGAGATGAGATCCTTATACTTCGGATCGAGCAGGTCGTCATAGGAGGTTGGCTTGGTCAAACCTTTCGAGGCGAGCACCTTATTATTGATCACGATGCCGCCGCCCGTACGAATGGCGGGAAGCACGTAGTCTCTCGTGGACTCGGGAACCGCGTCATCCACGTATTTCGTCAAGTCGTAGTCCCCTTTGATGCTGTCGAGGACACCCTCGGCAATCATTTTTTCCATCCAACCGTACTCTTCGGCATAGACGATGTCGATCTCACTCGACGCTCCTTCCTCGATCACCTTTGCGGCGATATTGCTGGTGCCGAGATACTCGATAACGATATTGTAATCGGGAAACTGCTTATTCAAGCATTCCTGCATATAAGCGATATTGTAGTCCTCGGTGGAGGTGTAGATGGTGACCGTGGGCTTCTTTTCACAACCTACCGCGAAGCAGGCGATACAGATCAGCATGATCACACAAAGTATAGCGATTATTTTCTTCATAGTCCTTTCTCTCCGATAATTTTTTGTTCAAACTTTTTGCGTTCGACTTCGCCATTGTACGACTTTTTCCTTGTGTCGTCAACTTTTTTGTTCATCTTTTTTTGTTTTATTAAACTTTTTGAACATTTTCATTCTCTTCATCCTCCCCTGCCGCGAGGATGCTGCCAATGTATTTCCTATATTTGGACGAGGGGGCGGAGGGCGGCAAGGGCGTTTTCCGCGTAATATAGGTTGCATTATTAGTATAAACAGTATATAATATCGACTATACAGGCGCACGCGACGCGGGCGCTTCAATATTCGATGATAATCACTCTCCGGCGCGTATTCGCTCGCGAGATAAGGACGGTAAATATGGCAAGTATAAAGGAAAGCGTTCTCGGCGCGAGAAAATGCGAGAACCTGAATGACCCCATCGACAATTACGTACTCGACTACGTGGCGATGTTTTTCTCTCGCATCTTCATCAAGCTCGGCATCATCCCCAACGTCATCACCCTGCTCTCGGGGCTCGTGGGCGTCGCGGGAGGCATCCTCTTGATCTTTGACACCTTGGTTCTGAATATCGTAGGTGTGCTCCTGATCATCTTCTCCGTGATCTTTGACGTATGCGACGGACAGGTGGCGCGCTTAACGAAACGATACAGCAATTTCGGCAGGACGCTGGACGGTCTGATGGACAGCTTGGTGTACGTCTCGATCTACGTGGCCCTCTGTTTCAGGCTCTTCTCGGTCAATATCCCCTTCACGAGTACCCCCTGGGGTTGGTGGATCTTGATCCCGACTGCCCTCTCGATCTACTTCCACAGCGCGCAGTCCCGCACCGTTGACTACTACAAGAACCTGCATATGTATATCCTCGGCTATCACAACGAGCTCTCTCGCACCTACAAGATCGACGAGGACATCGCCGCAGCAAAGAAGGGATCCTTCGAGTCCTTCCGCCTGCATATGTACCGCTCCTATACAAAGTCGCAGGAAAAGGAGTCCCCCAAGGCCCAACAGCTCCTCGCGAAGATCGATGCGGCGGGCGGGATCTCCCCCTCGGTCAGAGACGCCTTTGCGGAAAAGAGCCGCAAGTACGTCCCCTTCACCAATATCCTTACCTTCAATCTCAGGACCATCGTCCTCTTTATCCTCCTTTTCCTGCCCGGACATTTGGAGGTGATCTTCTTCCCCTTTACGATCTTTGCGATCGAGATCGGGAGGATCGTGATCATCCTCAAGTACGAGAAACTCTCCAAGAAGGTCGCGGAGACCGCCTCTTTTGAGCTCGAGACCGAGTCTGCGGCGCTTGACGAGGTCGCCGCCGACGTCGCGGAGGCAGATCCCACAGAGGCAAAAACGGAGCAAGAGAACTGATGAAATTTCGCTATCGTTTGATCTTTTTCATCATCGGCGTCATCGGACTCGGCATCATGGTCTGGCAGTCCGACGTTACGCACATCGACTGGAAAAGTCTCCTGACCCCGAAATCTCTCCTCTTCCTGCTCGGACTGCTCGGGCTGTGGCTGTGCATCTATATCCTCCACACCCTCTGCTACTACGTGATACTCGGCGAGGAAAGGCGCAAAGTCCCCTTCCTCTCTCTCCTCAAGATCTGCGTCTCGGGCTTTGCCTTAAACAGCGTGACCCCCGCGGGTCTCGTGGGCGGCGAGCCTTATCGTATCATTGCTCTGAAAAAATACTGTTCCACCGAGAAAGCAAGCTCCGCCACTCTGACCTTCTCCCTCTTCTATATCATGGGACACGTCGCGATGTGGATGGCGGGATCCATCGTCTTTCTCGCTTCGGGATTCTCCGTCCGTTCGGTGCTCGGCGTGCTCCTGATCATCACCACCGTGGTGACTGCGGGCATCCTCGTCGCCTTTTTCCTCAGCAAAAAGCACGGCTTGGTGCGCCCCTTTATGCACTTTTTGACCAAGGTGCCTCTCCTCAAGAAGGTGATGGTCAAGGTCTATGAAAAGAACGAGGCGAGCTACGTCGAGATCGACGATAATATCAAGGCGTTCCGTTCGACGCGTGCGCGCTTCTGGACGGTCTTTGCCCTGCAGTTTTTCTCCCGCCTACTCGAATGCGTGGAGTACTACCTGATCTTTCTCTTCCTCGGACAGAGCATCAACTTCTTCGGAGGGGTGATCCTCTTGACGACGGCGTCCTTGATCGGCAACCTACTCTTCCTGATCCCGATGCAGGCAGGCACCCGCGAGGGCGGCATGATCATGGCGCTCTCCTTCCTCGCCATCGAGGCGAGCGTAGGCGTCGTGGGCGCGCTGATCTATCGTATCCGCGATATCCTCTGCATCTTGATCGGTATCTCGCTGATCCTCTTTGACAGAAAGAAAAAGACGAGCGACGAGCCCCTTCCCGCAGTGGCGCCCGTAGAAGGAGACGGTCTCGAGGACGCTCTCCCCGATGATACCGAAGCGCCCCCGGAGCCTGCCGAGACTGCGGATCCTCCGCCGCCCCCGACAGAGGACGCGCAAGCGGAGAAATCTCTCCCCAAAGAGGACGTCAAAGATCCGAGCGAAGACTCCGAAGGTTGATAAAAAACAGACCGACCCGAAATCACGGATCGGTCTCTTTTATACCCTTCGACCATTTCCCCCTACTGCATTTATAAGCTATCAACGATATACCCTTGCGCCTTGCACTCGCTTGCGCCTTATAAGGTTGCTACAAACGTATCCTCGGACCACTTATAGAGCATTATTGCCGATATGCGACGGCGGCCGTTTCGCTCGCGGCGGATCAAAGGTTGCGACCGATATTCCCCACCCGAAAGGCGCTGTCGGCATAAAAAAAGAAGCCCGCTGCGGGGGATCCGTAACGGGCTTGATTTCCGGAAATACAGCGGATTAACGCTTGCTGAACTGCGGAGCCTTACGAGCCTTCTTGAGACCGTACTTCTTTCTCTCCTTCATTCTCGGATCGCGGGTCAGGAATCCTGCCGCCTTGATCTGAGGCTTGAGCTCAGGCTCTGCGATGACGAGAGCGCGGGCGATGCCGTGACGGATCGCACCTGCCTGTCCGCTCGGGCCGCCGCCGATCACGTTGACCGCGACGTCATACTTCTCGAGGGTGGAGGTCAGGGTCAGGGGCTGACGCACGACGAGCTTCATGACTTCGAGACCGCCGAAGAACTCGTCGATCGTGCGCTTATTGATCACGATAGCGCCCGTTCCCTCGGGGATCAAGCGAACTCTCGCGATAGCCTTCTTTCTGCGACCGGTGCCCCAGTACTGCAATTTCTTCTTCAATGCTTTCTTAGCTGCCATAACTCACCTCTCCTTAAAACTTGAGCTCGATCGGCTGCTGTGCCGCGTGCGGATGCTCGCTGCCGACGTAGACCTTCAGTTTCTTGAACATCTTTCTGCCGATGGAATTCTTCGGGAGCATACCCTTGATCGCGAGCTCGACCGCGAGGACGGGCTTCTTCTCCATCATGTCCTTATACTGGATCTCCTTGAGTCCGCCGATATAGCCGGTGTGATAGCGGTAATACTTCTGCTCGAGCTTCTTACCGGTCAGTCTCACCTTGTCTGCGTTAATAATGATAACATAATCGCCGGTGTCCACATTGGGGGTAAAGATGGGCTTATTCTTGCCGCGAAGCACCGCAGCCACGTTGCTCGCCAGTCTGCCGAGCACCATGTCGGTCGCGTCCACGACGTACCACTTTCTCTCCACTTCACCGGGCTTTGCCATAAAAGTCTTCATGGATTTTCCTCCGATAATATTTGCGCCGCGCGTCCTCGGCAAAGGGGCTAATTTTGCCTATTTCACGCATAAGCGATATTTATTTTAATAGAATAAATAATTGATGTCAAGTTTTTCACCGCTATTATTTGCGCTTTTTTATAAAAATCCCCCCTTCCTTTGTTGAGGCGCCCCGCTTCGTTTTATAAAAAAAAAGAGAACGGGGATCTCCTTCCTGCTCTCTTGTATCGTTTCTATATAGGGCGTATCCTTTCCGAAGCGGACGTCTCTCCCTTGCGGGGAGGAGCGCGCCTTACTTCTTTTCCTTCAATAGGTCGCGGATCTCCTTCAGGATCGTCTCGGGACGGTTCGCCTCCTCGATGGCGGCAGCTTCCGCCGCGGCTTTCTCATCCGCAGCCTGCTTTTCCGCCGCGAGCTTCGCGTCGATCTCCCTGATCTCCGCCCAGCTCTTGCCTTCCTTACGCATAGCGCGCACCTCGGGATTCAGAAGGATCAAAAATCCCTTCTTGACCTTGCCGATGCCGCTCTTTGCCTTATTGAGCGCCTTGATGATCAGGAAGAGGACGAGGGCGATCAAGATGAAGTTTATGATCGCGGAGATAAAGGCGCCCCAATCGATATAGATCGCCGACTCCATATCCTCTGCCGATCCCACGAGGAAGGTGTACGCCGTGATCCCCTCCTTGCCGCCGCAGAGATAGATGATCCAGTTGATCAAGGGGCGCAGGATATTCGTCGTGAGCGCGGTGACGATCGCCGTGAAGGCGCCGCCGATGATCACGCCTACGGCGAGGTCGATCACGTTGCCGCGACTGATAAACGTCTTAAATTCTTTGAAAAACTTTTTCATATTTTCCTCCCAAAAAAAGTATTATTTCCCTTTTGATACGCTGATTTGCAGCTCAGCTCAAAGTCTCGCCGTCTATGGAATAGACGACCTTTTTCAGATACAGTCCCTCCGGGGGCATCGTCTTACCCGCGCGGTCGCGCTGCTTTGACAGAATGATCTCGGGGATCTCCTCTGCGCGGATCTTTCCGATCCCGACGTAGTAGAGCGTCCCCACCATGATACGCACCATATTGTAGAGAAATCCGTTGCCCGTGACCTCAAAGGTGATCTCGTCACCGCACTCACTGATCTCGAGCGAGGTGATCTTTCTGACCGTGGTCTTGACGTGGCCGCCCGCCGCCTGAAAGACTTTGAAGTCGTGTTCGCCGAGGATATACGCCGCCGCACGACGCATTTCATCGACGTTCGGACGCTTATGCACAAAGGCGAAAAGTCCCTCGCGCAAGGGACTCGAGACAGGGGCGCAGTACACCTTATAGAGGTAGGTTTTCGAGATGGCGTCAAAGCGGGCGTTGAAGGTCGAGGGGACCTCTCGCGCGGAGAGAACGCGGATACTCTCGGGAAGATGAGCGTTCAGCGCGATCGGGAGTTTATCGAGGGGGATATGGGTATGGGTGTCGAAATGCACCGCCTGCCCCATCGCGTGGACCCCTGCGTCCGTCCTGCCGCTGCCGTGCATAACGGAGGCTTCGCCCGTGGTCTCGAGGACGGCGCGCGCCAGGACTTCCTGGACCGATAGCCCGTTCTTTTGGCGTTGCCAGCCGCAGTAATCCGTTCCTTTGTACTCTACGCGCAGGAGAACTCTCATATCACTTAAAGAGGGCGAGGATCATCTCGTCAAAACCCCACAGATACTTATTCAAAAAGACGAGAGAGAAGACCGCGAGGCAGACGACGGACGCCACGAGATCCTTGACGGTCAGTTTCATCACTTTATACTTCGTACGCTTCGCGACCGAGCTGTAGCATCTCGCATCCATCGCGAGAGCGAGCTCATCCGCGCGGCGGAACGCTCCCACAAATAAGGGAACGAGGACGGGGATCATCGCCTTTGCCTTCTTGAGCGCGCCGCCCGTATCAAAGTCAGCGCCGCGCGCCTTCTGCGCGAGCATGATCTTATTTGTCTCCTCCATCAGGATCGGGATCATTCTGAGCGCGATGCTCATAATGAGCGCGATGGCGTGGACGGGGATCTTGATGAGTTTCAAGGGACTCATCAGGCTCTCCAACGCGTCTGTGAGCTCCATCGGAGTGGTGGTCAAGGTGAGGAGAGAGGGGAAAAGCATCAAGAGGATCAGACGAAGGGCGAGCTTGATCGCGTGCTCGACGCCCTCTCTGTAGATCTTGATAAATTTCCATTCCACCCACAGCTCTTCTCCCGTCGTAAAGAAGAGATTGATGATCGAAGTGATGAGCACCAGAAAGATGATGGTGCGTACGGTGCGAAGCAGCACCTTAAAGGGGATCTTTGCGATAAAGGTGATGGTGAGAACGAAAAGGAAGATCGCCGCGTACATCACGTAGTCCACGAGGAAAAAGACCGTCACGATATAGAGAATGATCGCGAGGAGCTTGATCCTCGGATCCATACGGTGAATGACGGAGTCCGTCGGATAATACTGTCCGAATACGACCTTATCCATTCCGCCACCTCTTGACAGACGCGAGAAATTCCGAGCGCGTCACGGGCTTCTCCCCGAGCGTCACGCCCTTTTTCTCCATCTCCTTTACGATCTTGACGACGGTGGGGACGTCCATCTCGGCGCGCAAAAGCAGTTCATCGTCGTAAAAGATCTCACGGGGAGCGCCGACCTTCTCGATCTTTCCCCCCGAGAAGAGTGCCACCTTATCGCAGTTCTCCGCCACCGCGTCCATATCGTGCGAGATGATGATGACGGTGGGAGAAGAGGTCTCCTTCAATCGTTTGACGAGGGCGAGAATTTCCTTTTTGCCGCGGGGATCCAGCCCCGCCGTAGGTTCGTCGAGGATGAGTATGCGCGGGCGCATCGCGATAACGCCCGCGATGGCGACGCGCCTCTTTTGCCCGCCCGAAAGCTCAAAGGGAGAGCGATCCCTGACGTCCTCATAGTCGAGCCCCACGAGGTTTATCGCCTCCCTAACGCGTCCCTTGATCTCCTCTTCGGAGAGACCGAGATTTTTCGGTCCGTAGGAGACGTCTTTCTCGACGGTTTCGTCGAAAAGCTGATACTCGGGATACTGCATGACCATCCCCACCGTGCCGCGCAGTCTCTTGAGATCGGGCTTCTTTTCGGTGAGGTCGATATCGTACACTTTGATAGATCCGCTCTGCAGGCGGATCAAGGCGTTCAAATGCTGAATGAATGTTGATTTGCCGCTTCCCGTCTTGCCGATAATACCGACAAAGTCACCCTCACTCACCGTGAGATCCACGTGATCGAGGGCAGTAGCGGCGTAAGGCGTGCCGGGGGAATAGACGTACGATAGATCCTTTACTTCGATCGACATATCGCCTCCGCCAGCTCGCTCGCGCTGTATATCCTATCTTCGAGAGGGAGACCCTCTCCGATGAGCGCCGCCGCGATCGCGTCTGCGACGGGCAGCTCGAGATCGTAGCGTTCGATCTCTTCTCTCTTGCGGAAGATCTCTGCGGGCGTACCGTCCATAACGACGCTTCCCCCGTTCATCACGATCACGCGATCCGCACGCGTAGCCTCCTCCATAAAGTGGGTGATGAGGACGATCGTGATCCCCTGTTTATTGAGTTCCTCGGCGACTTTTATGACTTCCGCCCGCCCTTTGGGGTCGAGCATCGCGGTGCTCTCGTCGAGGACGAGCACCTCAGGCTTCATCGCGAGCACAGCGGCGATCGCGATGCGCTGTTTTTGTCCGCCCGAAAGCTTGTAGGGCGTATTATACCTGTACTCCGTCATCCCTACCGCCGAGAGAGCGTAGTCGATCCTCTCCCCGATCTCCTCGCGCGGAACGCCGAGATTTTCGGGACCGAAGGCGATCTCGTCCTCGATGATGGAGGCGATCATCTGATTGTCGGGATTTTGAAAGACCATGCCCACCTTTTGACGAATGGCGAAGAGCTCCGTTTCCTCCTCGGTCGCGGTGCTCCTCCCGTCCACGGTGACGACGCCCGACGTGGGGGCAAGGAGACCGTTCATCAGCTTGGCAAGGGTACTCTTGCCGCTGCCGTTCTCCCCGCACACGCAGACGAAAGAGCCGTCCTCGATCTCGAGAGTGACTCCTTTGACCGCGACGACGGATTTATCCTCCGTGGGATATTCGTAATTGACGTTTTCAAACTTGATGGGCATGATTTTGAATAAAGGGAGCCCCTATTCGGAGCTCCCCCATGTCAGTAATGGCTCCGTGAGCTTATTCCTTGCCCGCGAGCTTTTTGTAGCCGGCGAGTCTCGCCTTGGAGTCAGCCTCGGTCTTGGCAAACAGAGCTTCCGCGATCTGCGGCTGAGTCTTCTTCAAGGAAGCGTATCTCGTCTCACCCGCAAGGAATGCCTGATAATCGGCAGTGGGATCCTTGGAGTCGAGGGTGAAGGGATTCACGCCCTCCGCCGCGGCGGGATTGTAGCGATAGAGCTGCCAGTAACCGCAATCCACTGCCTTCTTCTCCTCGGTCTGGCTGTTCGCCATGTTGATACCGTGGTTGATACAAGGAGCGTAGCAGATCACGAGAGAGGGTCCGTCGTAGGCTTCCGCCTCGGTGATCGCATTCAGGAACTGCTGCTTATTGGAGCCCATAGCGCACTGCGCCACATAGACGTAGCCGTAGCTCATAGCCATCATGCCGAGGTCCTTCTTCTTGGTCCTCTTACCTGCCGCCGCGAACTTCGCGACCGAGCCGGTCGGGGTGGACTTACTGGACTGACCGCCGGTATTACTATACACCTCGGTATCGAGGACGAGGACGTTCACGTCTTCGCCGCAAGCGAGCACGTGGTCCAAGCCGCCGTAACCGATGTCGTACGCCCAGCCGTCGCCGCCGAAGATCCAGATGGACTTCTTGACGAGGCAGTCTTTATCCGCGAGGATCTCCTGCGCGAGATCGTAGCAAGCGCATTCCGGCTTGCACTCGGAGATCAAGGACACGAGCTTCTCGGAAGCGGCCTTGCTGCCCTCCGCGCTCTTTCTGTTGTCCAGCCACTCCTGCGCCGCCGCCTTGACTTCGTCTCTCTTGGCGACTTCCTTCAAAGCTTCGATCTTCTCCGCGAGCTTTGCCCTTCTCTGCGCATAGGCGAGGTTCATGCCGTAGCCGAACTCCGCATTGTCCTCAAAGAGGCTGTTTGCCCACGCAGGTCCGTGACCTTCCTTATTCACGGTGTAGGGGCAGGTCGGAGCGCTGCCGCCGTAGATGGAGGAGCAACCCGTCGCGTTCGCCACGACCATCCTGTCGCCGAACATCTGGGTGATGACCTTCACGTACGGAGTCTCGCCGCAGCCTGCGCAAGCGCCGGAGAACTCAAAGTAGGGCTGTCTGAACTGGCTGCCCTTGACGGTCGTCGCCTTGCAACCGGGGCAAGCGCTGACGTCCACGTCGGGGAGAGTCTTGGAATAATTGTAGTTGACGGTCTCATCGTCCACGACGGAGCCGAGCGGCACCATCACGAGAGCCTTATCCGCAGCAGCCGCGCCCTTCTCACCGGCAGCGATCGCCTTCTTGTCGGCGCCCTCGTTCACCGGGCAGACATTGGCGCACACGCCGCAGCCCATACAGTCGAGCGGGGAGACCTGCATACGGAAGTTATAGCCCTTATTGCCCGTCATAGCCTTGGTGGCGAAAGACGCGGGAGCATCCGCACCCTCTGCGACGACCGCGGGACGGATACAAGCGTGCGGGCAGACAAATGCGCACTGGTTACACTGGATACACTTCTCGGCATTCCACTTCGGGACGAGGACGGCGACGCCGCGCTTCTCGTACTGGGTGGTGCCGGTGGGGACAGAGCCGTCCGCATTGAAGGCGGAGGAGGGGAGCTTGTCACCTTCCTGCGCGATGATGGGAGCGATGGTCTTCATGAAGTACTCGCTGCCCTCCACCTTTGCCATATCGGCGCCGGTGGTCGCGTCAGCCCAAGCGGCGGGCACGTCGATCTTGACGAGGTTCGCCTCGGCGGAGTCGATCGCGTCGTAGTTCATCTGCACGACCGCGTCACCCTTCTTTGCAAAGGACTTGTAAGCCATCTTCTTCATGAACTCAACGGCATCCGCGTAGGGGATGATATTCGCGATCTTGAAGAAAGCGGACTGCAGGATGGTATTCGTCCTGCCCTTGAGACCGAGGGACGCCGCGATCTTGATCGCGTCGATCACGTAGAGGTTGATGTGCTTCTTCGCGATGTCGCGCTTGACGGAGGCGGGCAAGACGTGCTCGAGCTCTTCCACAGTCAAAGCGGAAGTATTGAGGAGGAAGGAGCCGCCCTCTTTGATATCGCCCGTCATATTGTAGCGGGTGATGTAGGAGGGGTTACTGCACTGCACGAAGTCAGCCGCGTCGATGAGGTAAGCGGACTGGATCTTGGTGTCGCCGAAGCGCAGGTGGGAGACGGTGATACCGCCCGACTTCTTACTGTCGTAGAAGAAGTAGCCCTGCACGTACTTATCGGTGTGGTCACCGATGATCTTGATGCTGTTCTTATTCGCACCGACGGTACCGTCCGAGCCGAGCCCCCAGAACTTGCAGGAGATCGTGCCGGCGGGCGCCGCGTCGTACTTCTCGGAGAAATCCAAGGAGGTATTGGTCAGGTCGTCGTAGATACCCACGGTGAAGTGGTTCTTCGGGCAATCCTTCTCGAGGTTCTTATACACAGCGTAGACCATCGAGGGATTGAACTCTTTGGAGCCGAGTCCGTATCTGCCGCCCACGACCTTGATATTCGCCATGCCGTGCTCGAGGAGCGCGGAGCAGACGTCGAGGTAGAGAGGCTCGCCGAGGGAGCCCGCTTCCTTGGTCCTGTCGAGGACGGCGAGCTTCTTCACGCTCTTCGGGAGAGCCGCGAGGAATGCGTCCACAGCGAAAGGACGATACAAGCGGACCTTCAGGAGGCCGACCTTGTGACCCTCTTTATTCATCTTATTGATGGTCTCCTCCACAGCGTCTGCGCCCGAGCCCATGAGGACGATGACGTTCTCCGCATTGGGATCGCCGACGTAGTCGAAGAGGTGATAGCTCCTGCCCGTGAGAGCGGAGACCTTATCCATCATCTCCTGCACGATGGCGGGAGTGGCTTCGTAGTACTTATTCGCAGTCTCGCGGTTCTGGAAGTAGATATCCGCGTTCTGCGCGGTACCGCGCTGGATGGGGTGCTCGGGGTTAAGAGCGCGAGCACGGAAGTCCTCGATGTCCTTCATATCCACGAGGCTCTTCATCTCGTCGTACTCGATCATATCGATCTTGCTGACTTCGTGAGAAGTGCGGAAACCGTCAAAGAAGTGGAGGAAAGGCACTTTCGCCTTGAGGGTGGAGAGGTGCGCGACCAAAGCAAGGTCCATGACCTCCTGCACCGAGTTGGACGCGAGCATCGCGAAACCGGTCTGACGGCAAGCCATCACGTCTGCGTGATCACCGAAGATATTGAGAGCGTGTGCCGCGAGAGCACGAGCGCTGACGTGGAAGACGGTGGGCAGCAGTTCGCCCGCGATCTTGTACATATTCGGGATCATCAGGAGCAAGCCTTGGCTCGCCGTATAGGTCGTGGTGAGCGCGCCCGCGACGAGGGAGCCGTGCACGGCACCTGCGGCGCCGCCCTCGGACTGCATCTCAGCGAGGCGAAGCTTCTGACCGAACATGTTCACGCGACCCTGCGCGGACCATTCGTCGGCGACCTCAGCCATCGGGGACGAGGGAGTGATCGGGTAGATCGCCGCGACTTCCGAGAAAGCATAAGCCACATGGCTCGCAGCGGTGTTACCGTCTACAGTTTGTTTGAAACTCATAAAGTACCTCCTTATAGGAAATGTAAAAATTGATATTC
>CAMOTC010000031.1 GCA_946625545.1 uncultured Clostridia bacterium
GTGACGCTCATAGCGGCGTCTGTCGGCGCTACGTCGGTAAAGAGGTCATCTCCACCCATCGTAGTCTCTAGAGTCTCAGCAGGCGCAGAGGACGCCGCGGGAGTCGGTGCCGTATCGGTCACGGCAGTATCGCTAAAGAGGGAGTCGGTATCCTGAGCGGGTGCGGCGGGCTCTGCCGTAGCAGAAGGCTCCTGCGTGCGAGATGTCGGTGTAAACGCACCCTCGGGAACTGCGCCCTTCTTCTTTTTCTTTTTCTTTTCCTTCTCGGGCTTGGGTCCTGCGGCAGCGACCTTCTTTCTATGTCTCTTGACAAGGAAGATGATCAAGCGGATCAGATAATAGATGCCCACGAGCGCGAGAATAATGACGAGGCCCCATATCGCATAGAACCATTCCTGTACCTCGGCGATCGCGACGTAGTATGCGCCGTTATCCTCATAGACGATGGTCTGTCCCACCTGAGTAAAGGCAAACGCCTTGCTCGAACCGTCCTGTCTGAGCGCGACGACCACGAGACCGTCTCCCGTCACATTTTCATCAATGGGCAGGCTGATGGAGAGCTCGCGCGAAGGTTGTTCGCCGCTCGCGGTATCGATCTTATAGAACTTCACCGACTTATACAGCATGATCCCCGAGAAGAGATATTCGTTGCCTTCATAGATCGCATCGCTCACGTCCAGCGGCGTGATGGTGAGTACGTTCTGCAAATAGATGACGTTGATGGTGCCTGCCTGCAGATTGATCTGATAGTTCGGATCGCTCTCTCCCACGATAACGGGGGTGACGGAGTTTTCTCCGTCCGTGAAAGACAAGTTTTCGGGCAAAGCTATATTCACTTTACTCGCCAAGTCCTCGCGCAAGGTAGCGGAGAGCTTACTGCCATTCGCGTTCAAATACTTGATCTCAGGCACGATATCGCGACCGGAATACTCGTACGTCGCCTCTTCGACAGTGACGATGATGGGGCGAGGCAAGATGGTAAAGACGTCGTCGTGAACGACGCGCCAGGTATTCTCTTCCTGTTTCTTTACGGTAAAGGTGAAGTAGTCCGTCACGTCGATCCCCGCATCGTAAATGAAGAAGCTATGCATGCTGTTATCGCTCTTCAAGTAATAGGTGCCGACGCTTTCGCCCGCCTCTCTGCCGACAGAACTATTCGATGCTATGGTCAAGTTCTTAAGGGGTACATTTAAGATGTCTTCATCTATATCAAAGGAGATGATGGGTTCCTTATCTCCGTAATACTTCTGTAAAACGGCTTTCTCGTTGAGCTTAATGTCGATATTCACCTGCTCGATGGTGTAGTACTTGGGTGTCGTGTCAAAGGTGATCACGTAGTTATTGGTGACATCCCTACTCAAAGCGTTTACAACGGAGGTCATTGATCCCTGTGTGATGAGGAATTTTAAGGGATCATTCGTCGCTACGTAGGAGAGTTTACCCGTCAAACGATCATGCCCCAACGTCGGATCGGAGAGGAAAAGTGACGTCACGTCAACGCCTTCTTCGGAGCGAGTCACGTCGGAGATCTTGACAAAACCCGAATAGGAAAAGCCCGTTTTATAAGTCGCAGACTGATTTGCGGGAACCATCAGGAGCTTTCTCTTCAAGATGTGGAAATACTCGGTTTGCAATGTGATCGTGTAATTTGCACTGACGTTATCTCCGCTGCTGTTGTACACCTTCACATCGCTGAGCTCGATCAGATAAGCGCCGTAGTTTTCTCCGCTTCTGCGCGCTACTTTATAGGTAATCCTATCGCCGTAGATCAAGCGACCGGAGGTGATCTCTACATTGAAGCTTTCGGGATCGCTGTCTCCATAGACCTTGTCCTGCCCCGCTGCGACAGAGAGGGTGACGAGTTTCGGGGTGATCTTATAATAGCACTCCTTCTCGAGGTCGAGATAGAAGAGCTCGCTGAGCGCCTTTCCTACGTAATCTCCTCCGACAGCATCGTCATTGAGGGCGAGGTCATTCATGATGATCGGATACTCTCCGACGGCGTTCCCCACCGTCTGGTTTTTCAAATATGACAACGCGCCGACGGTAAGCTTGGAGAGATCGATCGCAGTTGAGAAGACTCCCGTCAGGAGGCTCTCGTCGTATTCGAGATCAAAGGGGATCGTGCTCTCGATCGCGAAGGGATTATACTCGCGTTCCACGAGGATCGTACTGCCGCCTTGCGTCGACTTTCCATCCGTCAAACGCACGTTGATGACAGCTTTCGATATCGTCGCGGAGAAAGGCTCGTACTCGAGCTCATAGTATTTCGCGTAGTCGTATCCGTCCGTTGGGAAAGCGTACTTCCCATTCTCGTCAAGGGTCACGACGTGAGTGCCGGGATACGCCGATGCAAAGCTGCCCTTCAAGTTCCCAGAGAGATCGGCGGGCTTGAGGTTCTTCACGTTCGCGCCGTATTTGGTCGTCAAGGTCTTGCGGCGCGCGTCGAAGGTGGCAGTATTCGTATTGTCAAAAGACTTATCATTTGCGGTGATACCGCCCACAACGAGCACCGCTTTTGCGATCGTAAAGGTGGTATTCGGCGACACGATCTTCCCTTCGGGCGGAGCTGCGCTATCTATTACGGAATAGAATTGATCTACAAGGATAGTTTTTCCCGACTTCTCATAGGTATAGTCCAAAAGGTCCTTAATGAATACGACCTCTACGGCGTAATCACCGGGATCGACGGGAGCGGAAGCAAGCAAAGAATAGACGCCGCTCTTGATGGCATAATAGCGAATGGAATAGTGCGTGCCTTCGGTCAAGGTCACGGTGCAGTCCACGTCATCCTCGCGCACGCTGAAACGCACGGCGTACGGCTTGGCCTGATCGTCGTAATAGAGAGATGTGGGCGCGACGAAAGATACGTTCATCTCGCGCTTGGAAAATACCGTAAACTCGTAGGTGATCGTATCCCCACTCTTGATATAGATATTCTCTCCACCCGAGTACTCACCCGCATAGCTATTCAAGCGATAAGCGACGTTATCCTTAAGGAAAGTTATGAGGAAATAATAGGTGCCGACATCTTTGAAAGAGGTATAGTTCGACTCAACGATATTCCCGTCCGCGTCTTTGCGGAAGTAAGAGATCCTATAGTCTTTCCCCGCCCCTTCGACGAAATCGACCGTCGCGAAATTATTATAGAATACGGCGGAGATCGTCTTGAAGTTGCCGTCGTCGGCAAAGGTCGTAGGCATATTGAATACCACGTCGATCTTATTCTGATCCTTGATCTGGAAGAGATCGTCCACGTAGCACCCCGCCTCAAGCGGAGATTCGCCCATCGCGCCGTCGATATTCTTGCCGTCCTTAAAGGTATATCTCGAAAGGTACTCGTCATCCGCGCCGTCAGGCTCCAGCATCACGCGAGCCACGTAGTGCGCTTTTTCGTAGGGCTTCTCCTCGCTCGGCGTCGTCCCGGGCTGTACGATCCCCGAAGGACTCGAGATCAAATAATACACCTTAAAGTCATTTGCAAAAGTGGCGGAGACGTCGGTGGCATAATCGTGCGCCTCCTTCGTATAGGCATAAAAAGCTATGCCATTCTCCTTGACGCCCTTTCGATCCAGCGTGCGATCATCGCTTGTGTCGTCATGAGTGTAATAAATGGCGTCCTTCTCCGAGGAGTCGTAAGTGTAACGAACGAGGACTTCTCTCGGTGTAACGGTAAACCTTTGGCTCGCCTTACCCGCGTCCAGAGCGGGATTCTGCACGACGCCGTTATCATCTCCGATCGATTGCACGCCGATGATGACGACGTTTGCATTGGAGAGGGTGACGGACTGATTATAGTCGCCGGGGAGCTTCGGCTCTCTCGGGATATCGTAAGAGATACCCTTGTTCTCGGAGCAATAGTAGCTCTTCGTCTCACCGATCGAGATCGAATAAGGACTATTTGCGAGCGCGCTCGCCGTCAGACTGCTTCCCGCAAATCTGCCGTTGCCGCAGAGATACTCCACGGTGGGGGCGACGATGGTGTCGTCATCTACCCACATACGGTTATAGCCGAGCGGCACCTTAAAGATCGCCGTCAAAGAGAGCGGAAGGATAGAGAAGACATTTGTCGCGCCGCGCACGATCAAGCTACCCGACTTGTCATCATCAAGCACGACCTTTGCGCGATATTTTCCGACATTCGTAAAAGCATCGTTGCCGAAATCGCCTGTGCTCGTCGCGTATTTGACAGACGCACCGACGGTGATCGGACGAGACTTATAGGTAAATGCGACGTCGTAGATCTTTTCCCTGCCGTCATAGACTAGGTCAACGCTACTGCCGGATACGGTAAAGACTACGTCGTACTGCGCGGGAGCGATGGTGAAAGTCCTCCTTTCGTAGGCGCCCGCCACCATTCCGTGGGGATCATCCTGCAAGAAGGTGACCACACAGCGATAGTTACCCGCTAGGATCGGTGTGTCGCAAGGAGTCCATTCGCTCCCCGACCAATGATAATATGCGACTTGATAATCCTCGAGAGGATTGAGCTCAACGGGTGACGCGCCGTTTGCAAAAGAGATGCTCGGGACTTTCACACCGCCGTCATAGGTGAGATCGATGGATGACGGATTGATGGAGACGGAGATCTCCGATCCCGCGATGGCATAAGCAAAGACGTATTCGTCCCCGACTGCCACGCGATATTTTTCGAGCGCCCTTTTCGTAACGAGGCGCATCGCATACTGTCCTTCTATGGTGGGCTCGGCGTCAAGGGTCTTATAGATATTGCCCGATCTCTCAAAGTATTCGATATCGAAATCCGCCGATGCGGCGCTATTCAGGAGTTCGACATGGGTGAGTGCATCGCGGAAAGTCACGTTCTCTGCGACGATGACCTCGAGAGGACGATAGATGATGGAGTAGGAGCCGCGATAGGTCGTACCCGCCTCGACGCCGAGAGCCGTGATCGCATTCGTGATCCTGAGTTCATAGACGTAGTCACCGACAGCGGTCGGCGCCGTAGTGCCTAAGGAAGTGCCGCCCTTGGTAAAGTAGTTTACCGTATATGCCCCTACGTTCGCGCTCTCATCTCCCGCCTGCGACTTGAAGGTAAAGGTGGGGATCGAGGTCTCGCCGACAGGTAGATAGTAGCTCTTCTCCGAGGTATCCACTTCGAGAGAGCCGCCCACAATGCGGAAGACGTAATCATCGATGTCCGTGTGGATCTGATATGTACCCACCATCGCCGTAGAATCGAAATGAATGAGCACTTTATAGAGAGCGGGGTCTTTCGGAGTAGCGCTGTCCGACCAACTCACGCCGTCATTGGACTTCTTATAAGATACAGAGTATTTGGGATTTCCGACATCGGTATAGACGGTGTCGATCTCGTCTCCGTTCAAATCATAGAAGACGGGATTCAGCGGATATGCGGCGTTCCCCGAATAAATGATCGTACCCTTCGTAATCTCGGTGTTCTCGTTATTAAAGTAGCGGATGACATAAGGGAGGGGAAGGATCGAGAAGGAAATATCCACGTAATCTCCCTCCGTGATGGCGTAGATGTCGATCTTATCGGTAAAAATCACTCGATATGCGTACGTACCTGCCTCCGTCGGATGATAGAGATTATGATCCGATGTATCCGACGCGACGGAACGAGCAACGCCATCCATCGAGGGATAATACAGAAGAGCCGTCTCATAACTCGTCCCTGCGATAGAGGAGAGCTTGCTGAGCGAGGCGGCATTGAGCTTAATATTATGGGTTTCATCCGCATAAGGCAAGAAGGAATCAAGCGCGAAAGAAAGCGTCTCGCAAGTCACCGAAAAAACGCGATAGTAGATATGATTATCGCCGCTATCCGTCGGAAGCGCTGCTCCCTCGGACAAAGAAAGATCCACCGAAGAGTCGATCGTGACCTTCAAGCGATAGGTGCCGACCTTCTTGATCTCCGTCGTGGGTGCAAAAGAAATGCCCGACATATACTCGACAGCCACTGTGTACTTCGCGCTCGGTACCTCGGTGCTCCCCAAGTAGAGCGAGTTAGAGCTTGCCCCCGTCACAGAGGGATAATAATCGTAGGACCCACTATCGGGCAGAAGGATCTCCCCCACCCCGCTGACAGCGTCACCCGAAGAAGCGGCGGCGTCAAGGACGGCATTGTAGAGATAGAGGTTTTGAGTATAAATGCGGAAAGAGTCACTCCCGATCACACTGCCTTTGACGATGGGAGTCAGATCATTGGAATAATAACCCGAAAGCGAGCTGTCCTTCGCCACAACGGAAACGGTATAGGCGCCGACAGCAGAAGGCGCGGAAAGCAAGTCCTCGTCCGCGACGTCATCGTGATAGCGCAGTTCAAAGGTCGAGGAAAGAGCATCGTCCCTTACCCACGCACTTTGGTCGGCTCTGCTGTAGACGATAAAGCTCAAGTTGACCGCGTTATTATCATACACGAATCCGGATGGAATGAAATCTCCTGACGAAAGGGTCACTTCAGCCGACAGGTAGGTCGCCGAATCGGCGGCAGCTACGCCAACGGAAAAGACCGCGGAAAAAAGTAAGATCGCCAAGAGAAAGATCAGTGAAAGAGCGATAATGGATTTGGATCTGGCATTCGCGCGCATCATATACCTCTTATGCATAAATATGCATAATAATTGTAACACATTTCGCGCGCGCGTGCAATACCTTTATCCCGAAAAACAGGCGTTCTCTATGACATTTCCTACCATATCGGCTAAAAGAGCTTTCGTCTGCCCCGTCTTATCCGAACAATGAAAGAAGAGCGACACGACGCCGTCAGGCACGTTGCACCCTTCCAAACATAAACAGATATCTCCGTTATGCGCGGATAATTGCGCATTTTCTATCGTATAGCGGATCGAGACGGAAACCACGCCGCGCGCGGGAAGGAAATCCAAATGACACTTCTTTGCGAGATATTCGAGCGCGAGATCGACCTCGGCGGAAAGAGACAATTCCGATCCCTTCTTTACGAAAGAGATCGTACTTACCCTGCCGTCGAGGGGATAATACTCATCGCAGAGCTTCACGATCAAGCGGAAAAGATCGGCGAGAGAGCTCGGATCAAGGGAGGAGCGAGGGGGTTGCAAGGGACTCTCCGTGAGATAGGACATCACCTCTTCCTCACTCGAAAACCCGAGAGCAGTCATCACACCCTCTACGTCGACGCTCCCTTCAAACGTCCGAGCATACACGCCGTCACCTCCAAAGAGATCGATCGGCGCCGCCGCATTCTCTGCGAGATCGAGAATGAGATCCTCGGCACTCTCACACTCTCCCCTATCGATGATGAGAGGAGGCTCGGGATCATTTGATCCCAAAAAACCACTCGGATCGGGAACGGCCTCTCCCACGACACCCACGGCAAGAAGCACCAAACATATACATATCGTCCAACCTATCTTCATACCTTCTCTCCGTACAGGTAAGCACCGAGTTTCTCATATATGGCGCGCCGTGCCGACATCCCCTCTCTCGTCGGCATCAAAGGATAGCAGTGCTGACTCTCGCGCCCTTCGATATAGGTGATGCTAGCTCCGTTTGCACAATGATCGCGGAAAAAGTCTATGATATCAGGTCGAAAGAGCTCCTTTTCCCCTGCGGTCAGGAGGATATCCTTCCCGCTATAACCTCCGAAATAGGGACTCAGGCGGACGTCGCTGAGATCGAGATCGTCACACCACAGTTTCGCCGCGAAGTCCAATTTAGAGAGGGAGAGCAAAAGATCGTTTTCGACCTTTCGCCCTGCCTCGCCGATGTCGAGACGCACCCAAGGAGAGATCGCGACGACACAGCGCGCGGATGGGTGCTCCGAAGCGAGAGATAAGGCGAGAGAGCCGCCGCAACTGTCCCCGATCAAGGCGATCTCCCCCTTCTTATAGAGAAAAGCATAAAAGTTTCTTAAAAGTGCGTATGCCGAGCGCGCGGTAGCGGCGGGAAGTTTCGGATAGAGTGGGAAATACACCCTCGCGTGCAGGTTTTCAGCGAGATCGGCGGCAAAACGCAACTGCGCCCTGCGAAAGACGTTCATATATCCGCTACCGTGAATGTACATAACGGCATTTGCGGTATCGATCTCCTTTGGGATAAAGAGAAAATAATTCATACCGCAATACACGTCGCGCTCCACCCTGACGCCGAGACAATGCGGCGTCTTCCTCTCCGCCCGTTTCTCCTTTACGGCATTCTCTCGCATTTCTTTATAAAACTCCTGCTCGGAGACCTCTTTTGCCGCTCCGGACAACCGCAAGATGATCTCCACGATCCCATTCGATACACTCATAGACTGAGTATAGACAAATGCGCGCGGATTTAACGAGAGAATGATGCTATTTCTATAAAAAAAGAGGCGCACGTGCGGTGCGCCCCATTAACTGTATGACTATTATTATTTGCCGAGCATCGCGAGGACGTTCTTTTCGATACCCGCCGCGTCGATCTCGTAGTGCGCGAGGATATCCTTCCTGGCGCCGATGATCGAGAACTCGTCGGGAATGCCGAGTCTCTTGAACTTCTTTACCCCGCCATTCTCTGCGATGACCTCCGAGACAGCGCTGCCGAGCGCGCCGATCACGTTATGATCCTCCGCAGTGATGATGCCGCCCGTCTCCTTCATCGCGCTGAGGATCTCCTCCTTGTCGATGGGTTTGATCGTGTGCATATTGACGACGCGGAGATCGATGCCCTTCTCCTTGAGCGATTCCGCCGCAATGAGCGCCTGATATACCATACTGCCGCAAGCGATGACGGTAAAGTCCTTGCCTTCGCGCATACGCACCGCCTTGCCGATCTCGAAACCGTAATCATAGGTATTATAGACGTCGTAATCGGTGCCGCGATTGATACGGATATACATAGGTCCGTACTTCTCATACACGGCTTTGGTCGCGAGCTGTGTCTCGATATAGTCGGCAGGACAGATGATGGTCAGATTTGCCATACCGCGAAGCGCCGCGATGTCCTCGAGCGCGTGGTGGGTGCTCCCTGCCTGAGAGAAGGAAGTACCGCCGTGCGATCCGAGCATCTTTACGTTCGCATTCTGATAGCAGATGTCGGTGTGGATCTGATCGAGATCACGGAGAGAGGCAAAGACAGAGAAAGTCGCCGCATAGGGAACGAGTCCGCCGAGCGCGAGACCCGCAGCCATGCTGATCATATTTTGCTCCGCGATACCTACGTCAAAGACTCTCTCGGGATACTTTTTCTGCATAATGGTGACCTTGACGGAACCCGCAAGGTCGGCGGAAAGCGCGCAAACCTCGGGATGTTGATCCGCAAGCTCGAGAAGCGCCTTACCGAACGCCTCAGTCGTGCTTCTTGCTTCCGATCCGATAATAGCGAAGTCTTTCATTATTTGCCCTCCTTTTCCGCCCTGGCGATACGCACTTTCTCATAAGCATCGAGGTCGCGGAACGCCTCAGCGAGCTGTGCCTCGTCGAGAGTGCCGTAGTGCCACTTGTAATTATCTCTCATAAAGCCGACGCCCTCACCCTTGAAGGTATTGAGAATGATGCAGATGGGCTTGTCCGAGGTATTCGCCTTCGCACGCTCGAGCGCGGTGACGATCTCGTCCATATTATGCCCGTCGATCTCGATGACGTCGAAACCGAAAGCGCGCCACTTATCCGCGAAGGGCTCGAGCCCCATCACGTCCTCCGTGCGACCGTCGATCATACATTGATTTCTGTCCACGATGGTGATAAGGTTCGTGACCTTGAAGTGGGAAATGCTCATCGCCGCCTCCCAGACGCTCCCCTCGTCACATTCGCCGTCGCCGAGAAGGACGTAGGTAAAGTACTTCTTGTTACGCAGTCTCGCCGCCATCGCGAGTCCGAGACCGATGGAGAGTCCGTGTCCGAGCGAACCCGTGGACGCCTCCAAACCGGGGACCTTCCTCTTGTCGAGGTGGACGCCGAAGGGAGAGCCGGTATGATTATACGTCGGGAGAAGCGCCTCATCCACGATGCCGAGATCGGCAAGGATGGGAGCTGTAATGACGCCGGCATGTCCCTTGCTGATGATCAGGCGATCGCGATCCTCGTCAAGGTAATTGTCCTTATTGAAGTTCATTACATAATAATACAGTGCGGTAAGTACGTCCGCACTGCTATACGCGCCACCGATGTGCGCACCTTTCGCCCAAACACAGACTTCTGCAGTCTTATGACGCAGGGCGGAGGCTTTTTTCTCAAGAGTGATCCATTGTTCTTTGGTAAGTGCCATACGAATATCCTCCTGTAAATAATTATAGTCTACTTACGCTCGAATAGCAAGTCAATGTAATACAAAACTATATCCTCTCCGCAAGAAATTTCTTCAAAAGGAGAGAGCTCCCGACCATTCAGGATGGATGCCGCCGCTTTCGCCCTGCAACTCGCCCCCCGATCGCCGAAAAGAGTGAGACAAGCGCGCGCGATCTTTACGGAGAGCAAATGATATCTCTCCTCTCCCGTCACGCGGAAAGCGCGCTCGTAAGCAACTGCAAAATCGATCGCCGTATAGCGAGGAGACATATCGTAAACAGCCCCCTTACCGAGGTCGCATTCATACAGCGTCGGCACGCAGTCGGTAGCATAGGATAGGGAGGGAAATGTGAAGGCGTCAAGCATCGCCAAGTAGCGTTTCGCACCCTCGAGATATTCCTTTCTCCCCGTCGCCGCAAAGAGATCTACGAGGGCTACCACCGCACCGCAAACAAAAGACGCGGAATATTTGATCTCGCGAAACGCCTTCTTGTCATCAAGAAGAAGCCACGCCGCGCCGCGAGAGAAGCGATCGATCAGCGCCTCAGAGACAGCGTCTTGTCCCTCCTTCCCGAGCGCCTCCGTAACCATCGAAAAGGGAGTAACGGCATACACGCGCTCACGCTCGAAATACTCGGAGAGAATGCTTGCACTCTCAAGGAGGACATCTATATCCCCCTTATAGCGATACTCCTCATACTTGATCGCCGCAAAGAGAGGATAATGATCGTAATTCTTACAAAAACGAGCACGCTTGCCGCCCGCATCGTCCGCGACCTCTCCCCCCCTATAGATCTCTCTATCGTAGAAAGCGATCGCACGATCAAGGATCTCTCTCGTCTGTTCGGAGAGTCTCCCTGCCGCCCCTTCGCGCAGGAGGAAAAGCAGAGCCGCCGCCGACTCGCCGCCAACGCGGAAAGGACTGCGCACTCCTCCGCCGAGAAGCATCTCGTCATTCAGTCTGTCGTATGCGGTGAATGCTCCCGCATATCTCCCGTCGGAAAGAAATTGCCGCTCGATAATAAAACCTGCGCGGCGCTCAAAAATATCCTTCGGCAGGACGTAGTACGCCCCTAGGGCGACCTGATCTCCCGATACGACCTCGAAGGAATGCTCCCCCAACCCTATCGCGTCAATGCGCGCTTCGCCATTTCGGAAGGAGACTTCGCCCTTCTCCGTCCGCACCTTTTCCGCACTCTTGGAGCTGAGGATGATCTCCTCTCCTTCGTACACCGTAAGGGCGCTCGCTTTTACGTTCAGGAATCCCAGGAGATCCGCCTTTTTATAGAAATCCTCGCGCGTATTGCAGATATAGTAGCAGAGTTCGACAGAATAACTCTCCTGCGGAGCGAGTTTCATCGCGGGAAGTCGCAAGAGGATCTCACCGCGCTCACCCGCACGCTCTCCGCTTTCCAAAGCATAGGAAGAGCTCGCCCCCTCCGTCATCACTACACCGAGAGAGGTCGCAGCTCCCGAATACCTCTCACAATAAGCAGAGAATTTTCCCCGCGTACAGAGATGCGCGTGCACACGGCGGCGTAAAGAGAGCTCCGCATCGTCGCAACGATCAAAAAACGGGAGACAGATCCCGAGATCCCCTTCCGAGAGATCGACAGCCTCTTTACCCTCATTTCGGAAGGTATAACGAAAAGAGATCGTCCCCTCCTTCTCGGATACGACAAGGGTACAAACGATCTCATTGAAATACAAGAATTCACCGATAAAACTCTTGTCCGAATACTCGCTTTTCAGAAGAAAATTATTGCCGCAAGGCAGACCGAAGGTCTTTCCCGATACGAAAGACAGCGCCTCGGGATCCTCAGCCGCCGCCATACGCTCTACGCCGAAGGTGCTCTTATTGAAATATAACGTCAAGCCTGCCGCGGAGAAGATCATTTTACTCGAGATAGGCGATAAACATCTTGCCTTCGTTGCTGTACACGATGGAATACCTCGAAGAACTCGCAGCCTTTTTGTAGGCATTCCCGAAGGTCTCTGCGGTCGGATGATAGGCATCATCCACCATCACCTCTACGTAATGACTGCCCAAGGCATAGAAATAAGCGACCGCCGCATTGACGTCTGCGTCGTTCTTGACGTATAAGCTACGCCCTGTCGCGGTCTCCACCGACTTATAGTATTCGAGATTTCCGATCGCGAGGTTCTCCACCGCCGCGCCGATGTCGCCGACCGTCTCAATATGATCATTATTAAAGACGCCGTCATCCACCATAAAGTAGCGATGCGTGACGTACTTTCTACCATTCATGAAGATATTACCCCAGGTAGCGTCGATACAGTACCAAACGCCGTCAAGGCGTACCTTATTCCAGGCGTGCTCGACCCAGCCGTCCTGCGTGGCGTACCCTGTGATCTGATAGCACTCGATCCCCTCGATACGAGCGAGAAGCATGAAGGCATAAGAGATCCCTTCACACACCGCCGTGCCGTCATTGAAGACACCCTCAGCGGAGAATGCCGCAAGACGCTGTAAATAGTTCTTCAGCTTTGCGACGAGATCGCCCGTGTCGGTCGCGGCATTTTTCGCCTCTGTGATACGTGCGATCATCGAGGCGGATAGTACCTTACTATGGTATTGGGGATCGTCCACCGTCGTATACTCGGCGTCATAGATCGCGTCGTCGAGGGCGTCTTTTGCGTCATCGAAGCTCATCTCGGAGATCTTGGCGATCAGCCGGAAGAGATTCAGCGCGCAGTAGTCGTAATCGATCTCCCCTGCGAGGTAGTCGTAGATCACGTGCAATTTCTCCGCGTCAGTCATATCCCCGTTCAGGTAGGTATAGCAGAAATCTCTCGCCTTATTATAGATCGATAGAGCCTCATCCACAGGATCGGGACAGTAACCTGCCTCGACGACGGCGAGGAGCTCCGCCACGTTTCTGACCGTGACCACTTTCTTGGAGTCGATCGCGAGCTGCCGCGTCTTATCCACGGGATCCGCCGCTTCGTAATGAGAGATCGCGGGATCGTAGGCATAGGGGATAGCCTCTTCGTAGCCCGTCGAAATGACCGCACCGGAATCTGCATTCTGCACGCTGAAGGTGACTACCCTACTGCTCCCTGTCGTAGAGCAACCGTAACTCAAACTCCACGGCACGTTGATCATCGTGCGGATCATCGTCAGATAAGCGCTGATGTCATTGAGCTTTTCGCGGATCTCAGCGGAGACAAAGACCTGCATATCGGTGTCATCCCCCTGGTAGGCGAGATACTCGAAAAGATCCGCCGCCTCTTTGTCGTCCTCGACATAGCGGTCAGCGATATGTCCCAAATAGCGATAATAGTTATTCAAATACCCTCCCGAGATCGCATCGCTCGGCGGCGCCGCCTTCGTCACCTGCGAGGAGCGGGAAGTGGAGACGCAGGTCACGACTGCGGTATGGGAGATCCCCTTGTCGATGGCGACTCCCGTCACCAAAGCACGCGTCGCACCTTCGGCCGTTTCCTTACTGAACCCGTCAAAAGAGACGGTATGCTTGCCGCCGCAATCACAGTGGAAAGTCACGTAGGTATTCGGGAAATCGACGTCATAGTCGATCTTTACGTCGGTGGGGACCGCCTCGCTATCCGTGATCTGAATGCGGAAAGGCTCGTTATAGATATTACCGCTCGTATCGGCGACGCAGTAGTAGATATAATAGTTCCCTGCCGAGAGAGTGGAGAGATACTCGCCATCCAGCATCACACGGCTGTATCCGCGAGCGTGTGAGAGAACGTCCACGCGCTTTTGCTCCCCATCGTTGATGAGTCCCATGCCGAGGATCTGATAGTAGTCCTTGCCCTCGTGGGTCGCGTTGATCGTCATATTATCGCGAGAAGCCTTATCGTAGATCAAGGAATCTGCGTTGATCGTGACGATATCGCTCTCCTCGAGGTCCACGATGGGATCGTTATGCGTGATACCGGGATCTTCGTCCTCGCCCGAGCCATCCGCAGGATCAACGACCAGACTGCCCGAGCCGTCCGAAGAGTCTCCCCCCTCTTTGCCGGAAGAGTCCAGCCCCATCTGTCCCTTGATAAATCCTGTAAAAATGCTGCATGCCGTCAAGGAAAAAGCGACGATCAATAATAGGATCATCGCCAAAAATAAAGTCAATAGAGTTCTCGATGTGGTCTTAGCATCCTTTCGATCCATATCTCCTCCTATTTGCCGTTCGACGTCAGCTTGCGGTATCCCGTGCCGCATTGCTTACCGGGGGCATAGTAATAATAAACGATCTTATCCTTTTCGTGACTGTAATACCAGAAACCTTGCAAGGTGTATTTCGTCGTGCGTCCCGACGTAGACGTCTTGATAACGGTGACCATCACGTCCTTGGAAGCTCCGTCAATCAAAGAGGAAATCGTCTTTTCGTCCTTCTTGGCGGAATCAGCCTCAAAAGGAAGCACGTAATACTGATATGCGGACTCGTAATTGTACTCATTGAGCGCATTCGTCAGCCCGCCCGACGTCGTGATGTTGTAGTACTCCGTCTTACCGTTCTTCTCGTAAGGATACTTGTACTCTCCGAGGGTCAATAGGTTGGTATAACTCCTGACGTAGGAGGTCGCCTCGACGCAATAATTCTTATACTTCGACTCCTCGGTCTTAGAGATCATCCCGCTGATATTGGGCATAACGATAGCGGCGGCGATCGCCATAATCGCCATAACCGCGATCAGCTCCACGAGCGTGAACGCCTTTTTTGCCTTTGTTACGATGGATAATCTCCGCATATATATATCATACCATTCGATTCCGCGCTTGTCAATATACTATATTGACAATGAAAAAACGAGGTGATATACTATAACCATGAACATTTTCCGCAGGAACAAAAAGGGTTTTACCTTGATAGAAGTCGTCGTCGTGATCTTGATCATCGGGATACTTGCCTCGATCGTCACGGTATCCACCATCGCAGTCCTGCGCAATTCCAGAAAGAACGCCGCATCTGCGAAATTGACGGGGTACTGGAGCACCTGCGCGCAAGCAGTGCATCAGATGAACCACGGCTTTTCCTCCACCACGTTAGAGACACTTCTCCAGACGCGCCTATCGAACGTGACGGTCAAGGCGGGCACAAAGAAGTGCTCCTCCCTCAAGGACGGCGAAATATACGTTCAGTATAGCATAAATACAAAAAGTATCACGAATAAGTACTCGATCACCTGCATGTGGACTCGACACAAAGACGACTATTACTCCACGACGGACGGCAATTCCGTCTCGGGTCCGAAGAGTAAACCATAATCACTGATAGCGATCCGAAAAGCAGTTCCCACAAAACAAGCGGGGACTTCTTTTTTATCTCCCAAGCGCCCTGCCCCCCCTTAAAAAGTCCCTTGACGCACCTATATCAACACCACTGAAACTACAACGCTTATAACAAAGAAAGAGAATAAAGATCTCACCACCGAGCAAAGAAAATGTGAGACAGTTACAGATATTGCATTCACCCACGGCGAGCGCGGAGAAAGTGGTAGAGACGAGGGCTATACCACCCCAAGAAATCTGTCATTTCTCGGGGACCCCGAGAGAAAAAAGAGGCAGGCGCGTACTCCTTTGCGGAAACTACCCATTTTTGAAACAACTTTTACTATTATTAGAATAGCATCGAGCGAAATCCATTCTTTAATAAACACACAAATCGGATCTACCTCGGCGAGCGCGGAGAAAGTGGTAGAGACGAGGGCTATACCACCCCAAGAAATCTG
>CAMOTC010000032.1 GCA_946625545.1 uncultured Clostridia bacterium
CCCGCGTCAAGAAAAAGATGGACGAGGGCGAGTGATATCCCATTTGTCGCTATTGACAATATTCGCCTTTTTGTGTATCATTAGTTTATGAGCAAATGTCTTGTTACAGGTAGTTTCGATCCCATCACTCTCGGCCACATGGATATCATCGAGAAAGCTCTCAACGTGTTTGAAGAGGTCTCGGTCGCTATCCTCAGAAATCCCGACAGGGATCCTCTCTTTACCGAGGATCAGCGCGTGACGATGATCCGGGCGGTCTATGGCGACAGGGTGAACGTCTTTTCTTTTGACGGACTCGCCGTCGATGCCGCAAAGGCGATCGGCGCGACCTTTCTCGTCAGGGGGATCCGCGACGAGGCTGACCTCGCGTATGAGCTCGAGATGGCGGACTTTAATCGCGCGCACGGGTTGGAGACGGTCTTTTTCCTCTCCGACGTACGTCTGCGCGGCGTGAGCGCGACCAAGGCGCGTGAAGGGCTCCTCAGCGGCGCCGATCATCGCTTTATCGCGGAGGGAGTGTATGCTCTCGCTATGGAGTATCTGGAGGAGAGATCATGACTGACGTATCGGGGATCATCGACGAGCTTGCGAAGGAGCTCCTCGGCAAAAAGAATTTCTTTGGCAAATGCTACGTAGAGGAGAATAAAGTGACCTCTCTCCTCTCTCGTTTGCGTGAGGCGATCCCACAGAGCGTGCACGAGGCGGAGACCCTCCTGCATCAGCGTGACGCCGTTCTTGCGGATGCCTCGAGGCGCGCGGATCAGATCATCGCGAATGCAAATGAGACGAGAGATCGCTTGGTGCACGAGTCCGAGGTACTCGCCGTGGCGAAAAAGCAGGCGTCGGACATCGAGAAAGCCACGCAGGATTACTGCGAAAAGCTCCGCATTTCCGTCCACCAGAGCTTGGATAATCAGCTCTACGACATCGCTGTCAAGATGAATGAGCTCATGCTCTCCATCGAGAAGCTCCGCGACGAACTGTGGAAGCGTTCGGGCGGTGGCGGGCAGAACGGATAATCATTCTTGACCGAGATAGTTCATATCTCGGTTTTTTTATCGCATATATTTTTTTATGCGAAAAGTCTTGCTCCCCGCATTCCTTTTGATCGTGCTTCTCTTGCTCCTCATCTCTCCCGCGAGATACTTTCTCTCGGTGCAGAGCGCACTCCTCCTTTTCGTCTCCGCAGTGCTCCCTTCGATGCTTCCCTATTTCTTCTTTACCAAACTCCTGACGGGGACGGGGTGCGTATCTGCGCTGACCGCGACGGTCGGTAGGCCTCTCGGCAAGTTGTATCGCCTCTCTCCCATCGTCTCCTATCCCTTTATGATGAGCCTTCTCAGCGGTTATCCCGTCGGAGCGCGCGTCCTCGCCGATCTCTACGCCAAGGGACTGATCGAGGGGGAAGATGCCCGCCGTGCGGCTTCCTTTACCTCGACGAGCGGGAGTATGTTTGTGCTCGGGAGCGTCGGCGCGGTGATCTTAAAGGACGCTGCGGCGTCTGTCGTGATCCTCGCATCGCACTATATCGGCGCCTTTTTGAATGGACTTTTTTATCGCGGCAAGGATCGTCGCCGCTCCTTTCCCGTCCTGACTTTCCCCGAGTGTGAGTCGCTCCTCTCCGACGCGATGTACGAGAGCGTGCTTTCTCTCGCGGCGGTGGGAGGCTTTATCGCGATCGCGGGGCTACTCGGGGATATGTTTTTCGATATCCTTTCGCGTATCGGGATAGGGGAGTTACTCTCGGGAAAGGTGGGCGGCGCCATTCTCTACTCGGCATTCGAGGTGACGCGCGGGTGCGTAGAGATCTCGGCGCTCGGTCTCGGGCGGGTGATGACGGCGGCGCTCGCCTGTTTCGCGGTCTCCTTCGGGGGACTCTCCGTTTTATTGCAGTCCATCGCCTTTCTCGGCAAGACGGGACTCAAAGGGGGTAGTTTTCTCATAATGAAAACGACGCAGGCGGCGATCTCATTCGCCCTCTGCGTCGGTCTCGGATATATCTTTCTGCGGTAGTTATAGGATCAGCATCCCGTCCTCCGTCGCCTGCCTTTTTGCGATGCGATAGAGTTCGTGCGCTTTGTAGTCGATGCGTGCGGTAGGGATCCCGCTTTCTCTCGCTTCCTGCTCTCCCGTGAGGAGAGTCCCCGCCTTGGAGAGATGGGATAGCACTTCGGTCTTCTCCTTTTTTACCGCGAGTACCTTGTAGTAAGGGGGCTCGTCGATCGCTTTTTCAAAGGTGCTTTTATCAATGCCGAGCAGGGCGCCGATCAGGATGCGGCGTACCCGCGACTCGGTGTAACGCTTGGTGGAGACCGCCTTGACGAGAGAGTCGAGGTCGCAGTTCTCCTTCGCAAGGCGTAGGATACGATTTTCGATCCCTTCGCCGACGTCCGCGACGTTTGTCAGTTCACTCGGGGTCAGCTCTCCGAGCTTGTAGAGGAGGATGGGGGAGAGATCGTCCGTTACGATCGCATTCTCGGCGTCCTCTCTGACGTAAGGGGGCAGGGCGGCGAGAGCCTCTTTTTCTCTATCCTCTCCGAGAGATGCGCGGATCGCGGAGGCGGAGGGCTCCTCTTGATCGATATTTTCGTCGTGATAGTCTCCCGAGCGCTTGAGAGTATAAGGGGTGACCCCCTTTCTCTTTCGGATCGATCTCAGATACTCGATCGCGAGGATATTATTGGGTTTGGTGAGATCGGCGACGGGGATCCCGCGTTGCTTGGTGTAGGCGGCGAATGCCTCTGCTCTCGCCTGCGGGTAGGAAAAGCCCATATCCATCAGTTCCCTGAGCTCCACCGACAGCTCGATCGGCTCCTCCGATAGTATCTTTGCGGCATTCTCGAGGGGAGTGATCTCTCCCTCCTCACTCCCGAAGAGCAGGATCCTCTCCTCCGCGGGGATATGAGAGAGCAGTTTGACCGCGGCGTCGGCGAAACGCTCGGCGCAGGCGGCGCCGAAGATCTGCGGGAGCTCGATCACGACGTCGGCACCCGCCTTGACGGCGTGCTTTGCCCGCGTGTACTTATCAAAGAGGGGGAGCTCCCCTCGTTGCGTCACGTCTCCGTTCAAGATCACGAGGAAAATATCGGGCGACAGCGAGCGCGCCTTTTCGATCAGGCGAAGGTGTCCGTTATGTAGAGGATTAAATTCCGCTGTGATAGCTGCGATTTTCATATTTCTACGGATTTTTTTAAGGGTTTCTCCTTGCAATTTCCTCGCGCGGGGGTTATAATTATTATACATTTTTTTCTTAGGAAAACAAATCTTTTTATAAAGGAGATGTCAAAATGTCTAAATTGATGGATGAAATCAAAGAGAAAGCCGCTAAACTCAATAAGCACATCGTGCTTGCCGAGGGCGAAGAGGAGCGCATCATTCGTGCTGCCGAGATCATTTCGGCGAAAAAGATCGCTCGCCTGACCCTGATCGGTAATCCCGACGTGATCCGTGCGAAGTGCCCCGATGCGAAGCTCGACGGGGTGAATATCGTGGATCCCGCCACCAGTCCCAAGACCAAGGAGTACGCCTCCATGCTCTACGAACTGCGCAAGGCGAAGGGCATGACTCCGAAGCAGGCGGAGAAACTCACTCTTGATTGCTCCTACTATTCCGTCCTGATGATCAAGGCGGGTGACGCCGACGGTATGGTTTCGGGCGCTGTGCACAGCACCGGCGATACCCTCCGTCCCGCGCTCCAGATCATCAAGACCGCTCCCGGGATCAGCACCGTTTCGAGCTGTTTCATCATGTGCCTCCCCGAGGGCTCCAAGTACGGCGAGAAGGACGTCATGGTCTATGGCGACTGCGCCGTAAATATCGACCCCAACGAGGATCAGCTCGCGGATATCGCGATCTCCACTGCGGAGAGTGCGGTCAAGATCGCGGGCATCACGCCGCGCGTCGCGATGCTCTCCTTCTCCACGAAGGGCAGTGCGAAGCACGACACCGTGACCAAGGTGCAGAACGCCACCGCCAAGGCGCACGAGAAGGCTCCCGACCTCGCTCTCGACGGCGAGTTGCAGCTTGACGCCGCTCTCGTTCCCACCGTCGCCGCTCTGAAGGCGCCGGGCAGCACCGTCGCAGGCAAGGCGAACGTCCTCATCTTCCCCGACCTCGAGGCGGGCAATATCGGATATAAGCTCACGCAGAGACTGGGTGGCGCCGAGGCGATCGGACCCATCTGTCAGGGTCTCGCCGCTCCCGTCAACGATCTCTCTCGCGGTTGTGTCGCAGAGGACGTCGTGGGCGTCGTCGCCGTGACCGCCGTGCAGGCGGGTTGCTAAGGAGGCGGTATGAAGATCCTCGTTATCAATGCAGGCAGTTCTTCCCTGAAATATCAGCTCATCGAGATGGAGACCGAGCAGGTCATCGCGAAGGGCGTGTGCGAGCGCGTCACGATGGAAAAGTCCCGTCTCGTCCATAAGGTGGGTGACAAAGAGGTAAAGATCGAGCATCCGATGCCCGATCATACCGAGGCTCTCTCCCTCGTGCTGTCCACCTTGACCGATAAGGAGTACGGCGTGATCTCGAGTCTCAAGGAGATCAACGCGGTGGGTCATCGCGTGCTCCACGGCGCGGAGGACTTCAAGGAGTCCGTCCTGATCGACGACGAAGTCGTCCGCATTTGTGAAAAGAATAAGGAGCTCGGACCTCTGCACATGCCGGCGAATATCGCCTGTATCTGCGCTTGCAGAAAGCTCCTCAACGTGCCGCAGGTCGCCGCCTTCGACACCTCTTTCCATCAGACCATGCCCGACTATGCGTATCGTTACGCACTCCCCGAGAAGTTCTATACCGAGTGGCGTATGCGCAGATTCGGTTTCCACGGCACCAGCCACAAGTACGTCTCGGGTGAGGCGGCGAAATATCTCGGCAAGAAGGATGCAAAGATCATCACCTGCCACCTCGGCAACGGCTCCTCGATGGCGGCTGTCAAGGCAGGGAAGTGCGTGGATACCTCGATGGGATATACCCCGCTCGCGGGCGTCCCGATGGGTACGAGATGCGGCGATATCGATCCCGCTCTCCTCGAAGCGATCTGCAATAAGACGGGTATGAATATCTCCGACGCCGTCAACCTCTGTCTCAATAAGATGAGCGGCGTGTATGGCATCGCAGGGGTCAGCGACTTCCGCGACCTCGCAGACCTCGCCTCCAAGGGCGACGACAAGGCGAGACTCGCTCTCGATATGTTCAGCTATGCGGTCAAGAAGTTTATCGGCAGCTACGCGGCGGCGATGAACGGCGTGGACGCAGTCGTCATGACGGGCGGTATCGGCGAAAACAGCGTTGGCGTGCGCGAGATGATCTTGAAGGATCTCGACTATCTCGGCATCTCCATCGACCCCGCAAAGAATAACGTTCGCGGCAAATTTGCCGATATTACGGCGGAAGGGGGCAAGGTCAAAGTGCTCGTGATCCCCACGAACGAGGAGCTCGTGATCGCCCGCGATACCAAGGCGATCGTCGAATCTCTCGCAAAATAACGTTTTTCCCGAAATTATTCGTCAAAATCGTTGACAGCGTGAGACCTATCCCATATAATAAATAATCGTGACAGAGTTATAGAATGCACGCAATAGGAGGTGGATGATATGGCAGTACCTAAATGTAAAGTTTCCAAGTCGAGAAGGGATTCCCGTGCGGCGAACTGGAAGATCAAAGCGCCCGGTCTCGTCGAGTGCCCGAACTGCCATGAACTTATCAAGAGTCATAGAGCTTGCCCGGTTTGTGGCTACTATGGCAAAGAAAAAGTCGTGGAAATCAAGACAAAGAATAAAGACTAATCTTTCAAAAAAGAGTTGTGCGCAGCAAAATAGCTACGCACCTTTTTTTATGAAAAAGGGGGAAAGCTTCTCTAAGAAGGAAAAGGACTTGCGATTTTCGCGCGTATTCTTTTATAATAATAATAGATCCCATAAAGGAGCGATTCTATGCGTATAGCAGTGGACGGATACGGCGGGGACTACTCTCCGACCGAAGTGGTAAAAGGGGTGCTTGCCGCCCTTGAAGCGGACAAGGAGATCGAGATCTTACTCACAGGAAAGGCGGAGGAACTCTCTCGCCTTGCGGGTGAGCAGGATAGATTGATCATTCGCGACGCACGCGAGGTCATCTCCTGTGACGAGACGCCTACCGTCGCCGTGCGTACAAAGAAGGACAGTTCCCTCGTCGTAGCGCTCGACGCAGTCAAGGACGGGGAAGCGGACGGACTCGTCTCCGCAGGATCGACGGGTGCAGTGCTGATCGGCGCCACCTTAAAGATCGGCAGGGTAAAAGGGGTGGAGCGTCCCGCTCTCGCGCCCGCTCTGCCTACCGTGACGGGCGGGAACGTGATCCTCTGCGATTGCGGAGCGAACGTGGACTGCAAGCCTACCTATCTCGTGGGCTTTGCCCGCATGGCTTCGGCATATCAAAAGGGAGTCTTCGGGGTGGCTGACCCCCGTGTCGGACTCCTGAATAACGGCGCGGAGGAGAGCAAGGGAAATGCCTTCTCCGTCGAGTGTCATCAGCTCCTGAAAGAGGCGAAAGGGATCCGCTTTATCGGGAACGTCGAGGCGCGCGATATCCTCTCGGGCGAGGTGGACGTCGTCGTTGCGGACGGTTTTGACGGTAATATCGCCTTAAAGAGCGCGGAAGGCACGGCAAACGCGGTACTCTCCCTCTTGAAACAGGGGATCTACGGCGGCGGACTTCGCGCGAAGCTCGGCGCACTCCTCTTGAAACCCGTTTTCAAGGGACTCAAGCACACTCTCGACTACAATGAGCACGGCGGCGCCGCCTTCCTGGGTCTGAAAAAACCTGTGGTCAAGGCGCACGGCTCCTCCAAGGCAAAGTCGATTCTCGGCGCGATCCTCCAGGTCAGAGATATGATCCTCGGCGAGGTCTCGGAGCGTCTCGAAAAGGATATGCAAAATGATTGATTTTTCCGCAATATACGAGAATATCGGCTATACTTTCAAGGAGGAAAATTTGCTCCTTCGTGCGCTGACGCACAGCTCCTACGATCGCGTGAATTGCTATGAGAGATTGGAGTTTCTCGGGGACAGCATCGTGGGTTACGCAGTCAGCGAGATGCTCTATTTTGCGACAGGCGAGGACGAAGGCTCGATGACGAGGACGCGCGCTTCGATGGTCTCCAAGGAGCCGCTCGCCTACCTCTCCGATCGCTTGGGCTTTTCCGCTCTATGCCGCAGGAGAAACTGTGCGCTCTCCGTCAAGATGAAATGCGACCTCTACGAGGCTGTTACTGCGGCGATCTCTCTGGACGGCGGCTTTTCCGCAGCCGTGGACTTTGTCAAGCGCACGATCGCCCTCGCGCCGCACGCCTCGGAGGATTATAAGACCAAGCTCAAGGAGTACTGCGAGAAACACAAACTCACCTACCACGCTCCCTATACTTCCTCGGGCCGCGCGGATAAAAGCACCTTCACCGTCGAGGTTTACGTTGACGGCAAAAGTCTCGGCGTAGGGAAGGGACCCTCCGTTCTTCGGGCAGAAAACGAGGCATGTCGGGCGGCTCTCACCGCGCTTCACGCGATTTGACGCAAAAATCTTTCCCAATCTCGTTCAAATACTTTTCATTTTGTCGTATAGTGTGGTATAATTTCACAGTATAAGTGTCCTTATACGCATTAACGGGAGACAAATGATCAATTTCAAGAGACTCGAACTTTTAGGATTTAAATCCTTCGCCGGCAAGACCGTGATTGACTTTAAGAGCAATTTCACGGGCATCGTCGGTCCGAACGGCTGCGGCAAGAGTAACGTCGCAGACGCTGTTCGTTGGGTTCTCGGCGAAATGAGCGCAAAGTCTCTCCGTGCGCCCAAGATGCAGGACGTCATCTTTAACGGCACCGAAACGCGCAAGATGATGTCGTACTGCGAGGTCTCTCTCGTTTTTGATAATTCCAATCACGTTTTCAAGACCGACCGCGAAGAGGTCGTCGTCACGCGTAAACTCTACCGTTCGGGTACGAGCGAATATTATCTCAATCACAATATATGCCGTCTCCGCGACATCCTCGACGTGATGCGCGACAGCGGCGCAGGTAAGGACGGCTACTCCATCATCGGACAGGGCAAGGTCGCCGAGATCATGGATTCCAAGCCCATCGACCGCCGTCAGATCTTTGAGGAAGCGGCAGGCATCGCAAAGACCAAGGCGGAGAGGATCGAGACGGAGAGGAAACTCGCTCGTTCCGCGGAGGATATCCAGCGCCTTACCGACATCACGACCGAGCTCTCCCGTCAGCTCGCCCCTCTCGCAAAGCAGCGCGAGGCGGCGCAGAAGTACTTTGAGTACAAAGAGCAGATGCGCTTCCAGGAAGTGAACTTCTATCTCTATTCGAGAGAGGACAGCGTGCGCAAGAAGCAAAAGATTGCGGAGAACGTCAAGTCCTTCACAGAGGAGCTCTACGCCAAGGAGAGCGAGTCTCTCCGTCTCGCGGCGAAGCACGACACCACCCTCGAGGATATCGAGAAGAATGAGAAAGCCGTGCGCGCCCTGATGGAGGAGAGGGAGCACCTGAAGGTCAATAGCGAAAAGAACAGCGGCCTTATGGCTGTTTATCAAAATAAGATCGCACACCTCACCGCCGAGATCGAGCGTCTCGAGGCGGAGTTTGAGGAGTTGTCCCGCACGAGCACCGTCACGGGAGACACCCTCGCCGAGGCAAAGAACATCCTCGATATCCGCAATAAGGAGCTCTACGTCGCAGAGGCGCGCTTAGACTCCTTAAATGAGAAGTATCTCGCCATCTCGGAGGAGATCGCGGGCAACGAGAGCAATATCGAGCGCTCTAATAGCGAAGTCTTTGACGTTTTCGGCAGGCTGTCCGACGTCAAGTCCTCCCTAGCGGGTCTCTACGCAGAGGCAGGCTCTCTGAGAAAGCGTATCGCTTCCCTCGAGCTCGCCATCAAGACCTCCGCGCTCACCATCGAGCGTGAGGAGGCAGCTGCGACCGAGTCTCGCGCCCGTATCGAGGAATACACCAAGAAAAAGGCGTCCATTCGCGAAAAACGCGCGATCCGCGTGGGTGAATTCAGCGAGATGCGCCAGTCTCTCTATCAGATGAATCGCGATCTTGACGCCCTTAATGCGGAGTACGCAGGTAAGGAAGGGCGCGTCCGCGCGATGGCGGAGATCGTGGGTCAGCACGACACCTATCAACCCGCTGTCAAACAGCTCTTGAACGACGCCGAAAAGGATCGTTCTCTCGCACAGCATATCGAGGGAGTCGTAGGGCAGCTCATCAAGGTACCGAAGGAGTACGAGGTCGCCATCGAGGCAGCTCTCGGCGCTTCCGTCCAGCACGTCGTGACCCCCACCGATACCGACGCCGTCTATATCGTCAATTATCTCAAAAAGATGGAGTATGGCGTAGCCACGATGATCCCCGCGAATAAGGCTCGTCCGCAGACACTCGCCTATGAGTATCGCGGCGTCCTTGATATGCGCGGCGCGATCGGCATTTGCTCCGATCTCATCAAATACGACCGGCGTCACTACGACGTGATCGCTCAGCTGCTCGGCAGGACTGTTATCGCAGAGGATCTCGAATGCGCGAGACTCATGGCGGACAGATACGACTACGGAGTCAAGATCGTCACCCTCGACGGCGACATCATCGACCCGAGGAGGACCATTACCGGCGGTAGCCGCAGGCAGAAGAGCTCTCTCCATCTCAGCAAGGAACGCGAGCTCGCAGACGCCCGCGCCGAGCTCAAGGATATCTTTGTACGTCGCGAGACCCTCCGCGCGGAAGTGGAGAGGATCACCGCAGAGGCAAAGAAGGCAGAGGAGGAGGTTTACTCACTCCGTGACGACATACAGGATCTCGACGTGAAGATCACCGCCGAGACCGAGCGTATCGCAAATACCGAGAAACTGATCGCCGAGACTACCGAGCGTATGACGACGGATCAGAAGGAATACGACGAGCTCTCCGCACGTTTGGCGGCGGCTACCAAGGAGATCAGGGTCGCCGAGGATCTCAATCAGGATATCGAAGGCAAAAAGGCGAGCGCGCAGGGCGCGGCGGCGGCAAATAAGACCGACGTCGAGAATATGCGCCGTATGCGTGACTCTCTCTCCTCCGCTGTGACCAACGCGCAGGTGGATCTCTCCTCTCTCAAGATGGAGATCAACCGCATCGAGGGAGATATCAAGCGTTTAGAGGATGAGAAACTCTCTGCCGACCGCGAGTTAGCCGAGAAGCGTACCCTCCTTGAGACTGTCCGCGTCGAGTATGATAAGGAACAGGCGAACGCCCCTGCGCTCGAGTTTACCAAGGCGGAGCAGGAGCGCCTCGCAGAGATCGAGCGTGAGCTCTCCGTCAAGGACGGCGAAAAGGCTTCTTTCCGCGCCTCTCTGACCGAGATCGAGAAGGAGCGCTCCGCAGTCACCGACGTCATCAATAGCATTATGGACAAGCGTGCGCGCGAGGAGTCCAAGGTGGAGAAGATCGACGGCGATCTCGCCTCTCTCCGTGAGCGTGTGCTCGGCGAGTATGAGATGAGCGAGGAAGAGATGCTTGCCTTGCAGGACAGCGAGAACTTCGTCCCCTCTGCGGCGCCCGCCCAGATCGCGAGTTTGAAGGGAAAGATCGCTCAGCTCGGCAGTATCAACTTTAACGCATTCGAGGACTACGACAACGTCCTCGCACGTCACGAGGAGCTCTCCACACAGCTCGACGATCTCGTCAAAGCAAAGGGCGACCTCGAGAAACTCATCGCCGCGATGAATAACGATATGCTCTTGAAGTTCAATGCGGCATTTGAGAATATCAATCAAAACTTCAAAAAGACCTTCGCCGACCTCTTTGGCGGCGGTACGGCGGACCTCGTCCTCGTGGACGTGGATCCCGAGCATCCCGACGCTCTCGAGAAGGGCGTGGACATCTCGGTAAAGCTCCCGGGCAAGGCGCACCAGAACCTGCATTCTCTGTCGGGTGGTGAGCAGGCGCTGACCTCCATCGCGATCCTCTTTGCGATCCTGAAGCTCAGACCCATGCCGTTCTCCATCCTCGACGAGATCGAGGCGGCGCTCGACGAGAGCAATACCATTCTCCTTGCGAATTACTTAAAGAAGTACAGCCGTGACACGCAGTTTATCGTGATCACCCATAAAAAACCCGTCATGGAGCTTGCCGACGAACTGTTCGGTGTGACGATGGAGGAACGCGGCGTGTCCAAGGTCATCGCCGTTAAGCTCGGTGACATCGGTAAGGTGGAGGGTTGATATGGGCTTTTTCAGTAAGATCGCAGAAGGATTGAGACGCACCAAGGAGTTTTTCTCCAAGAAGTTTTACGAGATATTCAAGGGCAGAGCGCTCAACGACGAGTTTTACGAGGAGCTCGAGATGGCTCTGATCTCCGCCGACGTAGGCGTAGAGACCGCGAGTCAGGTCGTAGAAGAGCTGAAAGAGCGTTGCTACGAAAAGCGCATCGCAAAGCCAGAGGACGCGAAGGGCATCTTCGCCGAGATCCTCAAGGAGATGATCGACTACGAGATCCCCGAGTACGAGTATCCTCTCTGTATCCTCGTCGCAGGCGTGAACGGCGTGGGCAAGACCACCGCGATCGGAAAGCTCGCGCATTATTTTACCTCGATGGGTAAGTCCGTCGTCCTCGCGGCGGCTGATACCTTCCGTGCCGCGGCGGCAGAACAGCTGACCGTCTGGGCGGATAGGAGTAAGGTCAGGATCATCAAGCACGAGGAGGGGGCGGACCCCGCGGCGGTCGTCTATGACGCCATCGCTTCCTGCAAGGCGAAAAAGACAGACGTCCTCCTGATCGACACCGCAGGCAGACTGCATAATAAAAAGAACTTAATGGAGGAGCTCAAAAAGATCAACCGCGTCGTCCTCCGTGACTATCCCGAGGCAGACTATAGGAGCTATATCGTCCTCGATGCCACCACGGGGCAGAACGCCCTCTCTCAAGTGGAGATCTTTAAGGAAGCCATCGACATCGACGGCATCATCCTGACCAAGCTCGACGGCACGGCGAAGGGCGGCGTCGTCATCGCGATCTGTAACGAGATGGAGGTCCCCGTCCTCTTCGTGGGCGTAGGGGAGACCAAGGAGGATCTCCTGCCTTTCGACGCGGAGGAGTTTATCTCGGCGATCGTTCCCTGAGCGCGTTTCGCGCTTTTCTTCTTTTTATCTTACTATATCATTTCGGAGGAAAATATGAGCGTAGTCGTGGCGATGACCGGAGCAAGCGGTAATATGGGACAAGCCGTCGTCAAAGAAGTGATGACGCTGGATTTCGTTACGCTGAAATTACTTTTTCTCGATGAGAAACGCGAGCGCCGCTTAAAGAAAAAGTGGGAGAAAGAGTACGGCGATCGGGTCGAGATCTTTTTCGGCAACGTGAAGGAGCTCGAGGATTGCAGGCGGCTCGTCGAGGGCGCGGACTACCTCCTGAATATGGCGGCGGTTATCCCGCCTCTTGCTGACAAGCGTCCCGATCTCGCGCACGACGCGAACGTTACGGGGGCGAGAAATCTCGTGACTGCGATCGAGGAATGCGAGCGTCAACCGAAATTTATCCATATCTCCACCGTCGCTCTGTACGGAAACCGTGACTATCATCATCCGTGGGGCAGAGTGGGTGATCCTCTCCTCCCGAGCGTGTACGACGAGTATGGCATGGGGAAGCTCATCGGTGAGCGCACCGTTTTGGATAGCAAGATCGATACCTGGGCGGTGCTCAGGCAGACGGGGATGCTGTACGAGAAGCTCTTGATGTCCAATATCTCGGACGGACTGATGTTTCATACGCCTTTTAACGTCCCGATCGAGTGGGCGACCGACCACGACAGCGCTGTCCTGATCAAGAATATCTTGAAAGAGGATCACGAAGGTGGCGCAGGCGACTTTTGGAAAAACGTCTATAATATCGGCGGCGGCGCCGCCTATCGCACGACGGGCTACGATACCTTTGATAAGGGCTTTGCGATGATCGGCGGCGGTACCGAGCGCTTCATGAAACCAAACTGGCACGCGACGAGAAACTTCCATTGTATGTGGTTCTCGGACAGCGATATTTTAGAGCGTCGTTATCACTATCAGAGCGGCTCGATGGCGGCCTTTTGGTCTGAGATCAAGCGGAAGAACCCCTATTTCTCCCTCGCGAAGCTGATCCCTTCCTCCTGGATCACCGCTTTGGTCTTCAAGCGTCTCCTTAGGGACGAGAACGCCCCTTACCATTGGGTGAAAAAGGGGATGGAAGGACGGGTCAACGCCTTCTTCGGCAGCAGGAGAAAGTGGGAGGCGCTCGGTGAGGACTGGGAGCACTTCGACGTATGGTGCAAAGGAGAGATCGAGGGTCACGACTACGAAAAGGAGATAGATCCCGCTTACGAAGAGAAGGTCAGACTATCCCACGGATACGACGATACTAAGGCGGACAGTGAGATCGACCTCGCGGACCTCAGAGCGGCGGCACGCTTCAGAGGCGGCGAGTGCAGGGCGGAATCTTTCGAGAAGGGGGATCTCTACGCTCCGCTGGACTGGCGATGCGCCGAAGGGCACGACTTTACCGCGTCTGCTTTTACCGTCTTGAAGGCGGGGCATTGGTGCCCGCATTGTGTGAAGGAGGGACTCTGGAACTACGACCTCCTTGCGAAGAAAAATCCCTTCTACGCGCAGGTATGGTATGACACCCACGACGAGGAGGAAAATACTCTCTATTGGTACGACGAAGATCACACCCCGCGCTGGGAGGTGAGACGGTGAGAGCGATTATCTACGTCTTCTCGGGGACGGGCAATACGATGCGCATCGCCTCCCTTTATAAGGAAGAGTTTGAAAAGCAGGGCGTCGAGACGACGCTTTATCCCGTGCGCGCAGACATGGCGGATCTCCCCGATCCCGAGGACTACGATCACGTCGGATTCGCCTATCCCATCCACGCCTTCAACGCGCCCGCGATCATGCTCACCCTCGCGAAACGCATCAAAGCCGTCTCGCAAAAGGAGTACTTCATCCTCAAGTCTTCGGGCGAACCTTTGAAGGTAAATAACGTCTCCTCTCTTCGTTTCGCATCTCTCATGAAGCGGAAGGGGTACACTTTGAAGAGCGAATATCACTACGTGATGCCCTACAATATGATCTTTCGTCATACCGATCGGGAAGCGGTCAGGATGTGGGAGACGGCAAAAGCGCTCGCTGCGATCGAGGCAGGGGAGGTGCTTCACGGCGAGGAGCATAAGCTCCCGTCGGTCTTTTTCGGACGGTTTATCGCTTGGCTCCTCCGCATCGAGCAGATCGCGATGCGGGTGAACGGCAGATTTTTCAAGGTCAAAAAGGATCAGTGCGTCCTCTGCCGCAAGTGCGAAAAGTCCTGTCCCACGGAGAATATCCGCATCGACGAAAACGGCAAGTTCTCTTTCGGGAAAAACTGCATTATGTGCGCCCGCTGCTCCTTTCATTGTCCGACCGACGCCATCAAGATCGGGATCCTGAACGGCTGGCGCGTCAACGGCGATTATCCACTGGATCGTCCGATCGACGAGAGCCTCCCCGAGCCGAAACATCATCACGGATGGTACTGCAAGAGAGCCTACGCCCGCTACTATGCAGAGGCGGCGGCGAAAATAACCGAATATCAAAACGCTCTTTCAGTTTAACCGTCTATCTTATCCTCTATTTGAATCTCTCTTCCGTTCTCTACGAATGGGAGAGTTTTTATTTTCCTTTTCTCTTTCGTTGTATAATAACGTATAAATTTTTTTATAAAGGAGAAAAGATATGTTTTGTCCGAAATGCGGAGGAGAATTGAAGCAAGAAAACGGCTTTGATTACGTTTGTGAGAAGTGCGGCGCGTCTTACTCGTTCAAAGAGAAAACACCCGAGCCCACCGCTCCCAAGGTCAATGATTCGATTTACGGCGATTTGGCGCCGGAAACGAGGGCAGAGGATAGCAAGACGTCGTCCGATGAGTCCTATACGACGCTCGCGGCGTCGGCGACGCCGATGAGTGGGCGTATCGCTCCCGCCGCAAGGGCTTATACACCCGCACGGGGGAGCGGAGAGGAGATCAGCACCTTCCGCAAGGTAGCTCCCATCGTCGCTATGATCATCGGTATCCTCGGACTCGGTCTCTTTATCGCCACCGTCAGTATCATTTGGGGGAGATCTTTCCTTTATTATCGTGCGAAGGGCACGGGGCATATCTACATTTGGATCGTGCTTTTCAGCGTGGGACTCGTCGCTGTCCTCATAGGACTTGCGGGCTTGATCGTCAAGGTGCGTGATGCTGTGGTGATAAAAGGGAAAGGGCGTCTCACGTATTTTATCCTCATTCCGTTTATCCTGATCACGATGGGTGTCGTGATCATCAGCGGTATCGAGATGAGTAACGCCGCCGACGGCGACTACACGACGCTTGACGATGGATATTCCTACTCTTCGTATAGCTCTTCCTCGAGTTACAGTTCCTCTTCGGGGAGCTCCTACTCTT
>CAMOTC010000033.1 GCA_946625545.1 uncultured Clostridia bacterium
AGATCGGTGGATACGCAGTACGCGATACGGACGTATCCCTCGCACCCGAAACTATCGGAGGGGACGAGCAAGATATCCTGCTTTTTCGCCTCCTCGGAAAACTCGTTCGCGTCGCCCGAAGGCGCCTTGACAAAGAGGTAGAAGGCTCCCGACGGATAGGCGCAAGTAAAGCCCATCTCGGTCAGCGAGGAATAGAGGATATCGCGGTTCTCACGATAGACCTCGACGTCGGAGGTCAAGCCGTCGCACTCCTTGACGAGGCGCTGAAAGAGCGCGGGAGCGCAGACGTAGCCGAGCGCGCGCCCCGCCCCGCACACAGCGAGGTAGAGTTCCTGCGCCTCTGTCGCCAAGGGAGAAACGGCGATATAGCCGATCCTCTCGCCGGGAAGGGAGAGGGACTTGGAGTAGGAGTAGCACACCACCGTGTCCTTGTAGTAAGAGGGGAAGCAAGTCGCCTTCTTTCCGTCAAAGACGAGGGCGCGGTAGGGTTCGTCCGAGATCAGGTAGATCGTGGTGCCGTACTTTGCCTCCGCTCTCTCGAGCGCGGCGGCGACAGCCTTTACCTGCTCCTCGGGATAGAGGACGCCCGAGGGGTTATTGGGAGAATTGATGATGACGGCGCGTGTGTGCTCGTTGAGAAGGGACTCAAACGCCTTGACGTCGATCTCCAGCCCTTCCGCGGGCGGGCAGACCACGAGCTTTGCTCCTGCCTTCTCGGTAAAAACGCGATATTCGGGAAAGAAGGGGGCAAAGGTCACGACCTCGTCCGCAGCGTCCTTCACGATGGCGTTCAGAGAGATGGTCAGCGACGCCGCGGCGCCGCAGGTCATATACATCAACTCGGGATCGAGCTGAAAACCGTAGTCCGCGGCATAGTGGATCGCGATGGTCTCGCGCGTCCCCTTATCCCCCTGCGCGGAGGTGTAGCCGTGGAGGGCGATCTCGCTCTCCTCGGTGAGCATCCTGAGGAGCGCCTCCTTGACGGCGGGAGGTGGCGGCACGCTGGGATTGCCGAGACTGAAGTCATAGACCTTGTCCTCGCCGACCAGCGCCTTGCGCATCTTGCCGTATTCAAAGAGCTCGCGTATCACGGAGCGCTTGGCTCCGAGTCCGTACATTTTTTCATTACAAATCATAGTTTAACCCCAATAGTCTTGCGGCATTCTCGCCGAAGATCATATTTTTTTGCCCTTCCGTTATCTCGAGCGAGGAGACGAACTCCACGCTGTCCTCGTAGGTCGCCCACGGGCTGTCCGTCGCAAAGAGCACCCTGTCCGCTCCGTGTGCGCGAATGATATCCGCCGCGAGGCGCTTATCCATATATCGCGCGACGACGCCTGTATCAAAGTACACCTTTTCTCCCACGAGGAGGTCATAGACCTCCTCCCACATCGCAAAGCCGCCCATGTGCGCGAGGATCACGTTCTCCGCGCCCGTCTCGTGCAACATCTTTCTTGCGCGCGCGGGGGTACAATGGGTACAGTCCTGAAAGCCGTAGTCCAGTCCCGCGTGCACCGATACGAGGAGACCCTCTTTCGCCGCAATCTCGATGAGGCGCATATACTTCGGATCGTCGATATAGGTGCCTTGATAGTCGGGGTGCAATTTGACCCCTTTGAGTCCCATCTCCTTGATGGCGCGAAGCTCGCCCGCGACGTCGTCATCATCGGGGTGGATGCCGCCGAAGGAGAGTAGCTTGACGCCGCAAGCGTCAAATTCGCCTTGGTTCACCCTCGATGCAAAGGCGTTGATCGAGCGAAACTGCGAAGTCTTGGTCTGGACGGGAAGGACGAGGGCGTAGTCCGCCTTTACCCTGCTCGCCGCCTCTGCTAAGCCCTGCGTCGTCCCATCCGAAAAGGCGGGGACGTTCGCCTGCGCCGACAGGAAGGCGATCGAGCGCTCGGCGAGAGCGTCCGGAAATGCGTGCGCGTGGAAATCGACGATCATATCACAGCTTGGCGATATCCTCCGCCGTGAGGAGCTCCGCACCCGCCTTCAGGAGGATCTCGGAAGCCTTCGCGAGGTCGGACGCCTTGATGACGAGGGACGCCTTGCCCTCCTTCTCGATGGTCAGACCGTACATATACTCGAGGTTGATCTCGGTCTTTGCAAGGTCGGAGAGGAAAGCCTGGAGGCTGCCCACCTTATTCATCAGGCGCACGACGAGGACGTCGGTCAGCATCGAGGAGAAGCCGCTCGCCTTGAGCGCCGCATCCGCCGCCGCGGGATCGCTGACGATCAGACGGAGCAAGCCGTATTCGCTGGTGTCGGCGAGGCTGAGGGAGAGGATATTCACGTTCGCCGCCTTGATGACCGCGAGGACCTCGTCCAATCTGCCTTCTCTATTTTCGATAAAAACGGATAATTGTTTCGCTTGCATAGTTTCTCCTCCTTATTAAACAAGTTTACGTTTGTCGGTGACGTGCACGGCTTTGCCCATACTGCGCTCGATCGTGCGCGGCTCGACGAGCTTGATCTTTGCATTGAGTCCGATCATCTGCTGCACCGCCTTGCCGATCTTGACAGAGAGCGCCTCGAGTCCCTTGATCTCGTCCGAGAAGAACTTGCCGTCCACCTCGACCATGATCTCAAGGGTATCGAGATTATTGACGCGATCCACGATGATATGATAGTGCGGGCTGACTCCGTCGATGGAGAGGAGCGCCTCCTCCACCTGCGAGGGGAAGACGTTCACGCCGCGAATGATCAGCATATCGTCAGAGCGTCCCTTGAAACGGCTGATACGGCAGGTCGTTCTGCCGCACTTGCACTTGCCGTAGCTGATGGACGTGAGGTCGCGCGTTCTGTAACGAATGAGGGGGAGACCCTCCTTGGAGATCGTCGTGAAGACGAGCTCGCCCGTCTCACCGTCCGCCACGGGTTCGAAGGTGGTCGGCGAGATGATCTCGGGAATGAAATAGTCCTCGCAGACGTGCAGTCCTTCGTGATACTCGCAGTCGCAGGCGACGCCGGGCCCCATGATCTCGGACAAGCCGTAGATGTCGTGAGCGTGGATATTGAGATTTTTCTCGATCTGGAGACGCATCTCCTCCGTCCAAGGCTCCGCACCGCAGATCGCGGCTTTGAGCTTGAGATCATTCACCTCGCCGCTCTCCTTCAAGACCTCCGAGATATGCAGGAGGTAGGAGGGAGTACAAGCGATCGCCGTCGCGCCGAAGTCCTTCATCAAGGTAACGAGCTTCTGCGTATTGCCCGTCCCCATCGGGACGGTGGTTGCGCCGATATGTTCCGCGCCGTAGTGAGCGCCGAGTCCGCCCGTAAAGAGTCCGTAGCCATAGGCTACCTGAATGATATCCTTTTTCGTGATCCCCGCCATCGTCATACAGCGGGCGACGCACTCTGACCACATCTCGATATCCTTTGCGGTGTAACCGACGACGGTGGGCTTACCCGTCGTACCCGAGGAAGCGTGCACGCGCACGATCTCGTCCTGCGGGACGGCAAATAGCCCGAAGGGATAGTTGTCGCGAAGGTCCGCCTTGGTCGTGAAAGGGAGCTTCGTGAGATCCTCCACACCCTTGACGTCCTCGGGTTTGAGACCGATCGCATCCATCTTTGCACGGTAGGCGGGGACGTTCTCGTACACCCTTTTCACCGTCGCGACGAGACGCTCGGACTGGAGCGCGCGCATTTCCTCGCGGCTCATTGTTTCCATTTTTTCATTCCAAATCATGCTTTTCTCCTTTTATTCGCCGAGTCCCGTCAAGAATGCCTTCTTATTGATCTCAACCGTCTTCGGCGGGACGGTAGCCTCGATCACTTTGAGCCAAATCTCCTTCTCCACGTCCATATGACGCGCCGCGACGCCGAGTACCACGGTATTGAAGACGCGCTGATTGCCGACCTCTGCGGCGATCTTATTTGCGTCCACCTTGACGATCTTATATTTCCCCTCGAGGCTGCCCAAGACGTCGGTCGGATAGGTTGCCTGCCCCGAGATCACCGTGATAGGCTCGATCACGATGTCATTCACGATCATGACGCCGCCCGGCTTCAGGAAATGATGATAACGAGCGGCTTCCAAGCGTTCAAAGGCGATCAGGACGTCCGCCTGCCCCTCCTCCACGATGGGCTCGCGCACGCACTCGCCGTAGCGTACGAAGGTGACCACGCTACCGCCGCGTTGCGCCATGCCGTGCACCTCGGAGAGCTTGACGTCGTATCCTTTCTCGATGGCGATACCGCCCAAAATACGGCTGGTCAGGAGGGTGCCCTGCCCGCCCACGCCGACGATCATTATATTCGTACTCATTTCTTCACTACCTCCCTCTTCTCGAGTGCGCCGAACTTACAGAAGGACGCGCACAAGCCGCAACCGTTGCACATTTCGGGGTTGACCTTCGCCTTCTTTCCGTCCTTGGAAAGCGCGGGACAGCCGCAGGTGATGCAAGCGCCGCAACCGATACATTTCTCACCGTCAACAAAGACCTTGTTGGGGAAGACCTGTCCCTTGAGGAGGGCGCAAGGCGCCTTGCAGATCACGACGGATAACTCCTCGGTCTGCGTCTCTTTCTTCAAGACTTCTGCGAGCTCTTCGCGGTCGAAGGAGTTCACCGTGGTCACTCTCTTCACGCCGATCGCGTGGCAGAGCTCGGTGAGGTCGATGGCGGGAGCGGGCTCGCCCTTGAGGTTTTTGCCCGTAGCGGCGTGCTCCTGATGTCCCGTCATACCCGTCGTCCTGTTGTCGAGGATCACGACGGTGCCCGTGGAGCCGTTATACGCCGAGTTGATGAGGCTGTTGACGCCGGTATGCAGGAAGGTGCTGTCGCCGATCACGCATACCCAATTTTTGATATAATCCTTGCCCTTCGCCTTCTCTACGCCGTGGAGAGTGGAGATACTCGATCCCATGCAGATCGTGGTCTCGATGACCGAGATGGGAGCGACCGCGCCGAGGGTGTAGCAACCGATATCGCCGATCACGTGGAGCTTCAGCTTCTTCATGACCGAGAAGACGCTCCTATGCGGGCATCCCGGGCAGAGCACGGGAGGACGAGCGGGAAGACCCGCCATCGGCGGCTCTGCGTCCGACTTGCCGAGGACGGCTTTTCGGAGGAGGTTCGCGCTGTACTCCCCTTGACGGGTAAAGATCTCCTTCCCGATGACATTGATGCCCATCGCGCGGACGTGCTCCTCCACGAGCGGCTCGAGCTCTTCAAAGACGTAGATGGTCTCGACGTTCTCCGCAAACTCGCGAATGATGTCGTCAGGGAGAGGATTGAGGAGACCGAGCTTCAAGACCGAAGCCTCGGGCATCGCCTCCTTGACGTACTGATAAGCGATACCGCTCGTGATAAAGCCCACCTTCCGGTCGCCGTACTCGATGCGGTTCAGGGGATCCTTCGAGAGATCCGCCGCCATGCGTTTCAAGCGATCCTCGACGTAGAGGTGACGCTTTTTCGCCATACCCGGCATCATCACGTACTTGTCGATACGCTTCTCGTAGGGCTTGTCCTCCACCTCGGTACGATACTCGAGCTCCACGACGCCCTGCGAGTGGGAGAGCCTCGTCGTGGTGCGGAGGATGATGGGGGTGTCGTACTTCTCGCTGAGTTCGAAGGCGCGCTTCATATACTCCTTCGCCTCCGCGCTGTCCGACGGCTCGATGACGGGGATCATCGCCGCCCTGCCGATCAAGCGGGTGTCCTGCTCATTCTGCGAGCTGTAGAGACCGGGGTCGTCCGCGACCACCGCGACGAGTCCGCCGCCCACACCCGTGTAGGAGCAGGTAAAGAGGGGGTCCGCCGCTACATTGAGTCCCACGTGCTTCATACAGCACATACTCCTCACGCCGCTGATGGACGCGCCGATCGCGACCTCCGCCGCGACCTTCTCGTTGGGCGCCCATTCGGCGTACACTTCGTTATACTTTGCGATGGTCTCGCTGATCTCGGTACTGGGGGTACCGGGATACGCCGCAGAGACCTTGACGCCCGCTTCGTATGCGCCGCGAGCGATGGCTTCGTTGCCTAATAGTAATTTCTTCATACTCCCTCCTTGTTGCGCAAGTCTCTGATCCTCTTAGCCTTTCCTTCAAAGCGCTGGATGGTATTGGGAGAGACCAAGCTGATCTTTGCGTCCAAGCCCAGCACCACGCGCAGTTTCGCCTTGATGGCGGATTCGATAGACTTGAGTTCTTTATAGTCGTCGGTCGCCTTGAGGAGCTCCACGCGGATCTCGAGTTTATCCGAGTGTCCCTCGCGCGTCACGACGATCTCGTAGTGCGGTCCGATGCCGTCGGTGTGGAGCAGCACTTCCTCGATCTGTCCCGGGAAGACGTTCACGCCGCGGATCTTCAGCATATCGTCCGTCCTGCCGTCGAGGTTTTCCATACGGCAGGTCGTTCTGCCGCACTTGCACTTCTCGTACATCAGGCGGGTCACGTCCTTGGTGCGGTAACGGATCAAGGGCAAGGCCTCCTTATAGATACAGGTCACGACGAGCTCGCCCTTGGAGCCTGCGGGGAGCACCTCCCCAGTCTTGCTGTCGATGATCTCGGGGATAAAGAAGTCCTCGTTGATGTGCATACCGTTCAGGTATTCGCACTCACCCGACACGCCGGGGCCCATGAGTTCGCTCATGCCGTAATTGCTGGTGACGAGGCAGTTCTCGCCCCAGACCTTATGCATCTCCTCGCGCATCGCTTCGGTCAAAAGTTCGCTACCCACGAGGGCGATACGCACCTTGAGATCCTTCTTGATATCCACGCCCATCTCATTCGCCACTTCGGCGAGGCGGAGAGCGTAGGAGGGCGTCGCCACGAGGAGGGTGGTCTCAAAGTCCTTCATAAACATGATCTGCTTCTCGCTGTTTCCCGTCGAGGAAGGCACGATGGTCGCGCCGAGGTTCTCGAGTCCGTAGTGCAAGCCGAGCGCGCCCGTAAACATACCGTAGCCAAAGCAGATTTGCGCCATATCCTCGGGCGTCGCTCCGCCCATAACGGCGATACGCGTCACACATTCCGTCCAGGTCTCGAGATCCTTTCTCGTATAGCCGACGACGGTGGGTTTTCCTGTAGTACCCGAAGAGGCGTGCACGCGCACGAGATCCTTCTTAGGCACCGCAAAGAGCCCAAAGGGGTAATTGTCACGCAGATCTTCCTTCGTGGTGAAGGGGAGTTTCGCGAGGTCGGCAAGCGTCTTGATGTCCTCGGGCTTTACCCCTGCATCGTCCATCTTCTTGCGGTAGGCGGGCACCTTCTCATAGACGCGATGCACCGTCTCCTGCAGACGCTCGAGCTGGATCTTTTCGATCTCGCTTCTTTCGAGAGTTTCGTTCTTTGACCAAATCATACTGTCGCTCCTTGTTCGTTTTTCTATCTTATATCGCCGCGCGAACGGCGAAGGTTTTACTTATTATCCTGCGCCGCTTTCTTTATCTCGGCGGCAGAGAGGATCTCATTTTCGATGGGTTTCTCAAAGGCTTCCTTGATCATCTCCTCGGGCAGCGGCTTCGTAAAGAGGCTGACCACGAAGGTGGAGAGCATAGAGAACGCCATACAGATCACGCCGATCATCGGAGAGGCGCCGACGCCCTGCTGCAGGATCTTGCCGAAGGTGACCTCTCCCGCGATATTCGCCTTGTCGTATCCGATCACAAAGATCAGGACGAAGGTCAGGACGAGAGAGCCGATGATGGAGACCCACGCCGCGGTGCGCGTCGTCTTTTTCCACAAAACGCCGAGGACGTACGGCCCGATAAAGCAGCCCGCGAGAGTGCCCCAGCTGAGACCCATCATATAGGCGATGGCTGTGATCTCAAACTTGCTGTTCAAGTAGGCGATGACCGTCGCGATGACGACAAAGACGAGCGCGAGGATACGCATCATCATCGTGACCTTCTTGTCGGGTGCGTCCTTCTTGATGCTCCCCTTATAGATGTCGATGGTCACGACGGAGGAGGAGGCGAGGGAGACCGACGCCAAGGTGGACATCGACGCCGCGAGGACGAGGACGGCGATGAGGCCGAGCAGTCCGTTGGGCAGGACGTCCTTGATCATATAGGGGATCACGTTGTCGGTATTGCCGCCCGGTGCCTTGTCATAGAAGAGAGTGGCGAGACCGCCGATAAAGTAGGCGCCGAAGCCGATGACGAGAGCAAAGATCGAGCTCACGATGGTGCCCTGACGGATCGCCTTCGCATCACGCACGGTATAGTACTTATGAATGGTCTGCGGGAGAGCCCACACGCCGAAAGAGGTCAAGAGGATCAGGAAGACGAGAGACATCTCTCTGCCGTAGAGGACGTGATCCGAAGCGGCGCCTCCCATAAAGAGACCCATTTCGTTCTCGGTCAGCGTCTTCAGCCCTTCGCCCCAGCCGACCTTGGGCGACGCGAGGAAGAAGAAGAGCATAATGACGACCCCCACAAACATGATGATGCCTTGGATAAAGTCGGTCAAGGAAGTGGCGATATAACCGCCGAGGAAGAGGTAGAAGGCGGTGACCGCCGCGAGCACGATCATCACGACCCAGCCCGGGATATCAAATACGATGCTGAATAGATTGCCGAGACCGTTATACACCGAAGCGGCATAGGGGATCAGGAAGATAAAGATGATGATCGCGGAGACCAATTTCATTTTTTCGTCGCCGTATCTCTTGTAGAAAAAGTCGGGCATCGTCTTTGCGTCCAGCCTGACAGTCATATTCTTGGTCCGACGCGCGAGCACCTTCCAGGCGAGGAGGGCGCCGACCACGGCGTTCCCGATGCCGATCCACACGGCGGCGAGACCGAAGCTGAAACCGAACTTGCCCGCATACCCGATAAAGATGACCGCCGAGAAATAGGTAGTGCCGTACGCGAAAGCGCTCATCCAGCCGTTGAGCCCCTTGCTACCCGCGAGGAGGTAGTCCTTGACAGTCTTTGCCTTATTGCGCGTGTAGATCGCGATCGCGATCATGCCGATCAAGTAAAGGATGATTACCGTAATGTCTATAGCTATCATTTGATTATCCTCTATAAAAGAATTGACCTATACATTATAAAGCAACGCGCGCGCATTTGTAAAATTATTTGACCGAATAAATAATATTAAATAAACGTAAAAATCTTGTATTTTCCAAACTTTCCCAAGGGGATGGCGCTCTTTTTCTTGACACGCCTCTTGACAAGATTATATAATTAGGAATAAAATAAAATAACGCTATAATGAGGGAGTGCCTACCTTGAAAAACGATCTCATGATCCGTATCCTTGCAGACAGAGACGTCGCGCTTTACGCGTCGCACTTGTCGGACGGCGCGGTGGACGGCTCCTTCGAGCTCCCGCAGGAGATAGACTTTTCCTCTCTCGTAGAGGCAAAGTGCAAGTGGACTCTCCTCGGCAAAGTCCTATGGGTCAAGCGATGGTTTCGGAGCGCGACGGCACTCTTTCCGAAGGGTGTGGACCTGCGTCTCCCCCTGTGGTCGAAATACGGCTGTCACATGAATGACAAAGGGAGCGTGACCATCCCCTGCTCCGCCTTTCTGAGGAGATATGACACCGTCGTGAAGTACGTCTTTCACGAGTCGGCGCACCTGTATCTCTCCCTGTCGGAGCATTACGAGAGCCTGCTCGCCTTGGATAAACTCTTTATCGAGAGATACGGCGACAGAGAGAAAGCGATCTGTCTCACACCCGTCGAGTACTTCGCTTCCGGACTCTCCATCCTACTCCTCGAGCGGGCGGCGGCTTATCTCGGAGAGGACGTCGCGGCGGAGCGCCTACTCATGCAAAAAGGCGTGGAGGAGAGAAAGCTCGCCCACGCGATCACAGCCTTCGGGCAAAAGAAATGATATCTATCGGCAAAATGCCGCAAATAGAACAAAGGAGAAATACTATGGACAAGGAAACCCGTAATAACACCCCGACCGAAAAGGAAGAGAGCATAAACGAGCTTCTCAAGAAGTACGAGGAGCAAGCGGAGGATCGCTCGGTCCACGGCTACTCCGAGACCTTCCATAACGACTACACCGACAGCAGTTGCTGCTGCTGATCGCATTTTGCGGATATATCCGCATTTTCGAGGCGTGTTGCGATGAAAGATCTCAAAGTCAAGGAGAAAAACTCCACCCTTCCCAAGGAGACGGAAGAACTCTTGGCGCAGTATAAAGAGCAGATCGAGGACGCGGGCGTCCACTCCTATTCCGAAACCTTTCACCACGAATATTACGATTACAGCGACTCCAATTGCTGTTGCTGAACCATGTACGGCTATTTCAGACCTTACGACTCCGACCTGAACGATAAACACCGTAGGATCTTTCAGGCGTATTATTGCCGTCTGTGCTATTGTCTGTGGCTGTACGGCGGGCAGAGCGCACGCTATTTCACCACCTTTGACCTTACCCTATACTCTATGATCATCCATCTCTCCGTCGGGGCGAAAACCCCCGATTTTTACGGCTGTGAACGGGTATTTCATACCATTCGCGACCACTTCAAGGGAGATGAGATCGGCGAGAAGCTCGCGCGGCTCTCCTTCATCACTTTCGGCGAGAAATTTCGCGACGATATGCTGGACGAGGGCGGGATCAAAAATTTCATCAAAAGACTCTTTTTTCAAAAGAAAATCCGTAAGGCTTGCGCCGAGGCGCCCGAACTCGCCCGTCTCGCATACGAGGGCACAGAGGCGATCAACCGTCTGCAGGAGCAAGGAGCCGACCTCGACGCCCTGCTCGACAGATATGCTGACGCGATGGAGGACACCGTCTCCGCGCTCGAGGAGATAAAGCCCGAATACATCCGCCTTTTCCGCGCCCTCGCACGCTGGACCTACTTTGTGGATATCCTCTGCGACTACGACGAGGACGCCGAGAAGGATCAGTACAATCCTCTCCGCAAGCAAGGATATTTGACTTTACAGGAGTATTTCGCGCATAATTATTACAGCTTGATGAATAAAAACCGCGAGATCGCCCACGAAGTGCACGCCGCTCTCGAGGGGTGTCGCACCGATCGGCCCGAGTGGGACGCTCTATTTAAGATCATCGTATATTCTCTCGAGACCGTCGTCCCGAATATCCTCAAGGGGACGGACGTTACATTCCACTACTTCAAAGAGCTGAGGCGCAACAGACAACGCATCGCGGAAGAGAAAAAAGCCATGCGCAAAAAGAGGGACTATGAAACACGTTAATATCATCGTAAAGGTAACCAATGCCTGCAATCTCAGGTGCAAGTATTGCTATAACCAAGATACCGAGTACACGCAAGACGTACTCTCTCTCGAGCGATTGGAGAAATTTCTCACCCTGCTCACCATGCGCTTTGACTCTATCGAAGTGATCTGGCACGGGGGCGAACCCCTGCTCGCGGGGCGGGACTATATGACCCGCGCGATGGAGATCGAGGAACACCTGCGCCTGACGACGGGAGTCAAGATCAAGAATAAGCTCCAAACCAACGGCACCCTGATCGACAAATGGTGGGTCGCCTTCTTTAAAAAGTACGATTTCAAGCCGGGGATCAGCTTTGACGGCTTAGAGAACGAGAAGCACCGCCAAGGGACTGACAAGGTACTCCGCGCGATCTCTTTGATGCAGGAAGGAGGAGTGCATTTCGGCACTCTCGCCGTCGTCGCGGACAAGGAGTACGACCTCCTCGAGAACTATAAATACTTCGCTTCGAAAAAGGTACCGACCGACTTTTCCCCCATCTTTTCGGAGGGAGGAGCAAAGTCGATGAGCGCCCTGGACGCCGAGAAATACGCCGCGGATATGATCGCCCTCTTTGACTACTGGCTCTACGACAAGGAAGGGGTGGGGGTGCGCCTCTTCTCCTCCTATATCTCGATGATCCTCGGCAAGGCGTGCCGTATCTGCTCCAATGCCTCCTGCATCGGCGCCTTCTTCTCGATCTATCCGAACGGCGAGATCTATAACTGCGGTCGCGCCTCGATGACGGCGTATCCTTTCGGCAATATCGACAACGTCGAGAGCGTGGAAGATCTGATGTCTTCGCGTGGGTTCCACGATCTCCTCGTCGGGGCGATCGCGCGTCGAGATAAGTGCAAGGCGTCCTGCGATCTCTTCCCCTACTGCTGCGGCAACTGCTCCGATGAAGCGATGATCGAGGGCTCTCTGGACAAGGCGCCCGCCTTCTCCTGCTACGCATTCAAAACGATCTTTACCCATATACGCACAAAGGTCAATAAGATCATCGAGGACAAGGTCCCCTTGACTGATCTCAATCCTGCGATGAGGAGCATCATGATCGACTGTTTCTCCATCAAAGGCGACGCCCAAGAGGAGAAGAAATGAGTGACACCCTGCGCATCGTACTCGGCTACGTGATCTTTTTCGGATATATGTTCCTCGAGATCCTCGTCGGGGAAGCTCTCCAAAAGAAGTTTGACCTCGATAAGGAGATGACCCGCAAGGTCGAGCATATGTTTACCGGCGTATGCTGGATCATCGGCTACTTCTTCCTCGGATGGTCCATCCATCTCTTCATCGTGAATGCGATCAGCGTGGTCCTGCTCGGCATCATCACCTTCGGCGGACTGATGAAGTCCATCGAGCGCGAGGATACGGCAAGGAGCTACGGCGTCTTTTACTTCGGGCTCAGCACCCTCATCGTCGTCGCGATCCTCGTCTTCGTTGAGGATTCGCTATTCCCCTACTACGGCATCGCCTACTACTGCTTGGTCCTCGCGGACGGCTTGGCTCCCATCTTTGCGAAAGCCTTCACGAAGCACAATATCTCCCTGATCAACGGTAAGACCCTCGCTGGGACTGTTTCGGTTTTCGCGATCACGGCGCTGATCGCCCTCGCCTTCAGCCTGATCTTCTCCCTGCATCTCTCCGTACTCCTGATCCTCTCCCTCGCCTCGGTCGTCGCGATGGCGGAGCTCTTCGGCGCGAAGGGGACGGATAACCTGACCATCGTCTTTGTCGCTTTCGGCTATCTCGTGCTCGCCCATTACGGCTATCTCGACACGGGGACGCAGGCAGTCATCCTCGTAGCGCCACTGTTCACGATTCTCAGCATACTGGCGGGCGCCTTGACGCCTTCCGCGCAGACGGTATCCTACCTCGTGCTCCTCGCCTTCGCGATCTTCGGCGGGTATCCCCTCGCCCTCCTCGCGCTGACCCTCTTTATCGTCGCGGCGATCGTCGGCAAGATCACGAATAAGCGATTTGAAAAGAGAACGGGCGTCCCGCATAAGAGCGCCCGCCGCGTCGTCCAGATCCTCGCGAACGGCGCTCTGACGGTAGTGCTCGCCGCGCTGTGGTTCTTTCTCAAGGCAAAGTGGTTGCTCCTCCTCGCCTTCGTCGTACTGATCGAGGAGTTCGCGGACAGTATGTCCTCCGACGTCGGGCGACTCGCCGAGAATCCTCCCGTGGATATCCTGCGTTTCAAGCGCGTCTCTCCGGGAACGAGCGGCGGCGTCAGCCTGCTCGGCACGATGTCTTCCCTGATCTCCACCTTCCTCGCGGGGCTTTTCGTCCTTCTCTTTTTCAAGGATCCCATCCTCTACGTCACAGCCTCGGGCGTCGCCTTCCTCGGCACCCTGATCGACAGCGTGCTCGGCTCCTCTCTGCAGGGACTATTCCATTGTCCCGTCTGCGGCGAGATCACCGAAAAGAAGGTGCACTGCGACACGCCCGCGACCTGTATCAAGGGTTTTGCCGCGGTGGACAACAGCCTCGTGAACTTTCTCAGCGGACTCCTGACCGCAGGCATCGTGGCGGCGATCGTACTCGGGACGGGCATACTCTAAGATTTCTTTGCCTTTTTACAGTAAAAGCGATATAATATCGATATGTTAAAGTTACGCATCGTCGCTGTGGGCGATATCAAGGAGCGCTTCTATCGCGAAGCGGTCGCCGAATATGTAAAGCGCCTCGGCAGATGGGCGAAAACGGAGATCATCGAGGTCTCCGAGGCATCACACGTAGCCGACGATAATAAGAAAAGAGCAGCGGAAGGAGAGGAGATCCTCAAGAAGGTCAAGGGAAAGTGTATCCTCGCCGACGTCAAAGGGGAAAAGGTAAAGAGCGAGGACATCGCCGCCCTCCTCCGAGACAGCGCTCTCACGGGAGACAGCGAGCTCACCTTCATCATCGGGGGCAGTAACGGCGTCTCTCCGGCAGTCAAGGAGCGCGCCGACCGCACGATCTCCTTTGGAGATATCACCTTGCCGCACCAACTCTTCCGCGTCGTCCTGCTCGAACAGCTCTACCGCGCAGAGACCATCCTGAGCGGCACACCGTACCATAAGTGACGACGGATAGCGGGGGATATGCTTCGTTACTGACAGCGCCTTTGCGACATCACGTACAAGGAGTACGCTCAATCGCAAAAGGCTTGTCGAGCCTCGCCTCTCCCGCACTCTCCGCCGTCACTAAATAGTCGAATGGACAACGACTGTGCCCATTATAAAAAACACAACAATTGCACCAAGATGTGCAATCGAAAAAAATGACTGCCGAGCCTCTTTATCCATCCCCCACAGTACGAACTCGGAGAATGGTGCAGGCTCTCGGACAACACACTATCTTATAAAAAA
>CAMOTC010000034.1 GCA_946625545.1 uncultured Clostridia bacterium
GTGGAAGGAGCGACTATGGATCACAGGATCGAACGTGAAGTATGGGGGAGATCAAGGTAGCGTCGGATCGCTACTGGGGGGCGCACTCACCTACAGGACGCCGTCCCCATCGCTTTCTCGCAGGAGATCAGCGGATGGCGCGGTATGATCGAGCGTTCGCTCGCCGCGATCAAGAGCTCTACGGAGGGGCTCCTCGACCTCGCGCTCGGCGGGACCGCAGTGGGTACGGGACTGAACTGCCCCGCAGGATTTGCGGAGAAGGCCGCCGAGGAGATCTCAAGGGAGACGGGCGTTCCTTTCCGTACGTCGGGGAATAAGTTTCACGCTCTCTCGGCAAAGGACGATATCGCCTTTTCTCACGGCGCGATAAAAGCGCTCGCCGCCGACCTCATGAAGATCGCGAACGATATCCGCTACCTCGCGTTGGGCCCCCGTTGCGGACTCGGCGAGATACGTATCCCCGAGAATGAGCCCGGGTCCTCCATCATGCCGGGCAAGGGCAATCCCACCCAATGCGAAGCGCTGACGATGTGCACCGCCGAGGTCATGGGACACGACGTCACGGTCGGCATTGCGGCGTCGCCCGTATGTAAAAGTTTTTTATCCGATGTTTTCGCAGTATCGGGAGAGAACGGCGAAATAATCAAAGATAAGACGAGTGCTATTGACAAAATGTGCGATTATTGTTAAAATGATATTTAAGGATGTGATCCGATCTTGAGATCGGGAAGAAGGAGGTTATTATGATTGATTTTGACGAATGGTCCGATTACGCTACGGACGAAGAACTGGAAGTCCTGCAAGATGCCGCAAGAAAGAAGATGTGGAAGTGGATCCTGCTCAGCTTGATCCCCATTTTGAACCTTTTCCTCATCGGTTGCGCGATCTTTGCTTACAATAACTATCACTTCATCAAATCGAGAGGTAATAGTATGGGCAGCGATGTCCTTCGCGGCATCATGATGATCTGGGGCTTGATCCTGATCCCTCTCCTCGTCTTGAAGATACTCTCCAAGTGGGACAAGCTCGGCGATAAGGTCCTCGGCTGGGACAAGATCGAGTTTGAAGACGACGACGAATAATTATTATTAACATCAATTAGACGGACCTCAAGCATTCTTGAAGTCCGTTCTTTTTGTTAGAGGAGAAGAAAACTCATTTGCACTTTGTTTTTGCATGGTTCTTTGTTTAGAAGTTATTGAAAATCGGTTTGCTCTGAAAAGATGATTTGGTTGATCGAATACACTCATTATCAAAAGAAAATAGATCCCGAACTTGCGACAATACGTTCGGATTATTTGAAGATAAAAAGGTATAAAAGAGATCAGTTGATCGGACGCTGTGCTCCTGTCGGTAAAAGAGTTTATGCGATTGGCTTATTAAGACTCGCTACAATACTTCACAGAAATGATGTTGATGTAAAATATTATGATTTTGAAACTATCAATTCGCTTTTAGATGATGGTTTTACGGCGTTTCCAGACGTGGTTGCTTTTGCTTGCGTGTGTCCCACTGCGCCACTGTGCGCAGAAATGGCGAAAAGAATAAAAAGCGTTTCTCCCAAAACGGTATTGCTTTTAGGTGGTATTCACGTAAATCTGTGTCCGGATGAAACAAGAAAAAGATTTCCGGTTTTTGACGATTTATGTATTGGGTATGAACTGGATGCTGCCGAAAAACTGTGCGGAAAAGACTTGCGTCAAGTTGACGACATTTATGCCGATTATTCCTTGCTTCCCTTTCCATTAACCGAGTATTCGATCAATACGTTTACGACGTCCGGCTGTCCTTTCCGTTGCGGATACTGTTCCGATGGGCGGGCCCCACTTTTCAAAGCCTCTGAAAACGGGCAATTGAACATTTTGAAGCAGCTGCTTCCGGAAAAAACGATGGTTCATTTTTTTGATAGCGTTTTGGGGTATTCGACAGAGGGCGCAAGGGCAGTTTGCCGAGCTATAAAAGGGACAGGACACAACTTTATTTTGAGTTGTGACATGAGAGCGGATCTATTGACGAAAGAGCTGATCTCAGACCTTAAAGATGCAGGCTTTTCAGAGATTCGAATGGGGGTCGAGAGCGGAGACCAGGAACTGTTAGACAGAAATAACCGAACGTTAAAAGTAAATGGTTTCATGGAAAAGCTTCAAATGGTTCGGGACTATTCGGATATGTACATTGCTTTATATTCGATCGTCGGGCTCCCGGGAACGAGCGAGAGCTCGGTCGGTATTACCATGGATTACTTTGATCGTATTCTTAATCAGGGATATGCCGACGAGATAAAGAATACGCAGTATGTTCCTTATCCGATCCAGGGTGTGGATCATGAAAAGCGGGGAGTATATCTGTTGACAGAGGATTGGTCGAAATACGATAGACAGAGTTTTCCCGTATACCGCACGGATGAATTGAGTGCAGAACAGTTGTGGGAAATGTATTTGAGAACGGCACGTTCAATCAACTTTAGTTGGTTAAAGAGTTGCGGATTCCGTAGTTATGATGAGATCCCATTCGTTGATTCACCATACGAAGAATATATGGAAAATACTTATATGTTGAAGGAGAAAAGAAAGTGAGCAAGACCTTTATTTGTTACAGAAAAAAACCGGATATCAGTTGCGATGGCGCAAAATTTATATATGATCTTATCGAAAATGGCGATTTGAAATCGAAGTTTTCTACGGCACTGTGTGAAGATCTGGATCATGTACACGAAAGATTCGATCGACCCGGATATGAGAAACACATTTCCGAAGCTGACTTCTTTATTATTTCGATTTGCGAAGGTTTTTTTGATGATCTAATCGAAAAATACCAAAAATTCAATGAGAATCGAAGCAGGATTTTGGGTTCTTGTTCGGAGCAAGAAGCAAGTAAACAAATGGATCTGCTTAAAAGGCAGTTCTTCAACGATGCAAACATTGCCTATCAAGAAATAGCATGCGCCCTAGCGAAAACTAAGAAGATCTATCCCTTTCTTGTCTTTGAAAGTGAAGATAAACTAAAAGACCATGATGATCATAAGATGGCGTTCTTTATGGATAATGAGCATTATGAAATGGCCAAATACGCGGTGAAGGACCTTCTTTCTGAGTATGGTGTAGATAATCCCGATTTGGTCGGTGAAATCTTTCATCAAACAAACGTTCCCAAAATCGTTTTGGAAAAAGGTAAAGAAGCGGAACCATGCACGTATGGGAAAGAAATGCTCATCAATAATTTCCTTGGGGAAAGAATAAAGCGACCTTATGATAAAAGTGCTCTCTTTAGTGCCTTGAAAGAGCATATTGAGTTTATCGATGATACGATTTTTGCGCACGCCAATATGCTGAAATGCATTAATAACGAACCGGATGCTGCGGCTTACTATGATTTGGAACTTGATCAAGACGATCACTATTTTTGCATTACGAATGCTTTTATCAATGGCGTGAACTATTTGAGGGAAAAATACGGAGCGGACGAACTTGGTGTCGGTAGGGGGTTCTCTGAGGTCAAGGACGCATGTGGTGCCTTCCCATCGGAAGACGAAAATCGAAGAAATGATGAATATTGCTATTGGCCGGTTGAGATGAGTGAAAGGAGAGAGCTCAATCCGAAAGAGATACATATATGTGCGATTTGTTTCGGTGCTATAATACTTAATAATGCTTTGAAAACCGAGACGCAAGAGGAGAGGAGGAAAAATTATAGAAAATGTATAAACGGGGCGATGAACTTGCTCTTGACTTTGAGGAATTATAAGGATGCTTCTTGGATTCATAGTTGGAATTTTGGGGAAAAGGACGACGTGAAATCAAAGGAAGGGACGGTAAATCAAACTACGCTTTCGATCTCCACTTTACTTACCTGCGGATTCTTGGATTGCCAGAATGAAGAGCAATTGAAAAAGAGATTCTTGTATCTTTACAGAAGCATACGCTGGCTGGATGAAAAAGGGAAGGGGACCGGAGATAATGTACGGGCGTGGAGGCTGATTGATAATCAGGTGAAAACGAACCTTTCTCTAACACTCTTTTCTTTGGACGTATATGATAAATATCACGAGAAGCTATCGGATAGCTCGATTAAAGACGATTCGGCTATCGCTGATATCAAAAACGTTATAGAGAAAAGTATTATCGCGATTTTGCGAGGGTTTTCGATTGAACGTCATCTGTTGGATGCCCCAACGAATTTGCGTGATGTTTTGAAGCTCTCAAAGCTACTAAAGTCACTTTGTGGAAGCTATAATACGATTAATAGTATAAAAGGAACGACCGAAGAAGATCGCGCTATCATTAACTGGGCTCTTGACGCGGGGAAACAAGCGCTTACGTGGCTTTCGAAGGTGGATCTGAATTGGTTCGACGACATAAAGTCTGATGACATTATGGAGTCTTTCCCCTTTAATAATAAGAATAAGGATGGCGAGACTGAAAAAGATGATTATGAAAACTGTTTGGAGTTGCTCTTTGTTGACGCCGTATTCGTTGCGGTTAAAACACTGGAGGGTATGCCCGAAGTGAAAAAAGCAGCGGTTGATAAAGCATATCACGTTCTTTGGACATATATTTGCAAGTATGTAAAGGCCGAAAGTGAGAGTTATTTATCTATCAAGGGAAGGAAAACAGAGAATCCTCCGATTTATGCTTATTATTATTATCAAATGGTTATAAATGATTTTAATAATTTGCCGGAAGAGTACAAAAATGAAAACGATTAGAATCGCGACTTGGAATGTGGGATCGGTCCATGAGGATAAACGTTCTGCAGAACAGTTTTTATCAATAATAAAGCAGATCGGAGCGGATATCTTTTGTTTACAAGAGCTACCGGAAGATCAGGCGTTGTTTGAGAGCATTTTGACCACGGGAGGATTCAAGGATTATTATTTTAAGCTGTGCTCGAAAAGCCACGTCGGACTTCAATTGAATATGGGAATAGCGATATTCTCGAAAGAATGCATTTCGAACCCTATTATCTATAAACCGGTAAAACCCTATGAAACGCTAACGGAGTATCATGGAAACGTCGAATCGCTCCACGATAAGTACTTTTTAGCGGTGGAGCTCGAGGATGAGGTGATCGTTTCGGGACATGGCTTTCCGAGTGTTCGATATTGTAGCCCTAAATACCAATACCGTCCGGAAATGAAAAAAGACTGGCAGAGATACTGCGTTACGCAAGAGGATTACGCCGCCACTTTGGTTGATATCCAGAATTGGTTGATAGCGTTATCCGGTTCGATCCGGAAGCCGCTGATCGCAGCTGCGGATTTCAATGTAGATGATCCGCTAGATCAAATGCCTATACTGAAAAAAGCGTATTACGATGTTTTTAGTGGGGAAAAAACGAGACCGAGTAAGCAGAACTATGGATTTGAATACAAATCGGACGGGATTCTCGTGCCCCAAGAAACGATAACTGTCCAAAAATGTATTCTTAAAAACGATTATGACCACTACGCGCTTTATGCCGATTTGTCGATCGTAGATGGAGAATGATCCGATTGATGATCGTGCATTGATTGAAGGGTAGAATCTTTTTTTTAGCTTGTATCTTGCTTGTTTTAGATACTGTATCTTTGTCGTAAAAAGGGTAGGATCGCCTTTCCCCATTCGCGGGTGAGATCCGATAGAGAACTACGTGCATTTGCGGGAGAGGTGGATGGAAGGGGTGTAGCCATTTCGATGAGATCGGGGAAGTGTCTCTTAAAGAGTTCGTACGCCTTGTTTCCGTTCAAAAAGATGCGCTTCACGCCCGACTCTCGCAAAATGGCGTGTACGTCGGTATGGGTGACATTCTCGATGGAGGCGTCTGCGGAGCGATGGATCTCGCAGGAGAGGATGACGTCGGAGAGGGCGATCCCCTGCGACAGGAGTGCAGCTCTCTTTTCCGCTATGCTCATGCGGACGTAGTCCTCGCCGAGGAGGGTGGAGAGCATAGCCCAGAACCGATTGCGCGGATTCATATAGTAAAACCCCGCGGCGCGTGACGCTTCGGAGGGGAGAGACCCGAGGATCAGTATCCTTGATCCCGCGTCAAAGACGGGCGGGAAATCGTTTCGGACGAGATGCTTTTTCATACGACCATTATACCGTAAGAACGCTCGTTTGACAAGTTGTCGGCTTTTTATTGAAAAACCGTCACCTATATGATATAATATTACATTATACATTATCTTGAAAAATCGCGGCGCATTTGCCTGCCGCGACGGAAAAAAGGGGAGCCTATGAACGAAGTTTTATGTAGTATTTTCGGTGTTGTCGTAGGAGTGATTGTGCTCTGCGGACTATTTGTCGGGACGATGGCGGTGTATTTCGCCGTCAGGAAAAGACGCCCCGATTCAAAGTTCTCCATAGAGATACTCTTCTTCCTCCTTGTATTCTGCTTGACGATGGGTGTCAGGATGTTCCTCGAATGGCAGGTCAATCCGCAGTCTGGCTTTTTCGGCACGCTGAATAACGTTCTCTACACCTTCTACTCGACGATCGGGAGTGTGGGCTTCGGCGGCTTGGGATATGCGCGGAATGCGGGCTTGGATGCGATCATTCTAACGATTTACTACGGTTCGTCCTTCTATATGTGCTTGATCTTCGCCTCCTTGATCGGCGCTCGCGTGAGCTATGAGTCCTACTCCTTTATCCGCTTGCTATTCTCCTGCAAGGATCAAGATATCTATGTCTTTACCGCCCTGACCGAGGAGTCCGTCACCCTCGCGGAGTCCATCAACGAGGAAGGGAAAAAGAAGGGCAAGCATCCCTTGATCGTCTTTGGCGGACCTTTGCTCAAGGCGTTCGATCGCAAGAATGACCTCTGCCGCCGCGTGATGGCGAATGGCTTTTGCTATTGGACCTATTCTTCCAAAAAGGCGAAGAGCATCGCAAAGACCCTTCATTTAAATAATTCGAACAGCAAATTCAAGAGCTTGGATACAAAGCGCGACTTTATGGTTTTCGCCTTTGACGCCAAGGATCACATCCCGCAGGAGGAGGAAAACCTCGAGACCGTCCTGAACGACGTCAGACTGCGCCGCAAGGAGGCGGACGGACTGCATGTCGAATACTTCATCCTGACCAAGAGAAGGATCAATTATCAAGCCTACCAAAAGACGATTGACGAGCTCCGCGCCGAGAATAAGACGGTCGAGTTTTCCGTCAACCTCTGGAACGAGGCGCAAGAGGTCGCGCGCACTACCGTACGTGAGATCCTGGACAATGGCTACCTCGAGACCATCGCAGGCGACGAATCGCACCCCGTGACGGTCTGGTCCATCGGCTTCGGCGGCACGGGCGAGGCGATCACGAACGAGCTCTTCGTGCAGACCCCGGGCTTGTACTCGAAAGGAGACACGACCCCGGGAGGGAATAAGGTATATTACTCGCGTCCTTTCGCAGTCAACGCCTTCGACGTCAAGATGGACGAGGCGGGAGAGCTCTTTCGTGCTTCGCATCCCTTGTATTACGATTTTCTCGACGATCCGGATTGGAAGATATTGGTGAGCCAGTCGATCGCGGCGAGCATCGCCTCGAATGGGCTTCCGCATCCCGTGTACGGCTTCCATAAATTCCGTGACAAAAGCAACATGCTCTACAAGATGAGGGATGACATCCTCTCGGAAAACGGCCCCGACGTCATCACCGTCTCGACGGGAGATGACTATAGAAATATCACCTATGCGAACGTGATCAGCCAATGGATCGTCAACGATCATAATGCGAGATACGACGACTCTCCCGAAGTGACTCCTCGTACGAGATACCTCGCGGTCACGGTCTTTAATCAAGACAATAACGCTCTACTCTCTCGTTTCCCCTATGATGGCAAAAAGCAGAAGGGATCCGAGATCTCGAACGAAGGGCGCATTATCCGCGTTTTGGATAAGAAGGGGAACGCCTATCTCGTGATCCTGATCGTCAATAACCTCCGCGAAGTCTATTCCTTCCGCAATTACGAGGAGAGATTCAGAGCGGCACTGATGAAGCATAGCACCTATAATAGCGCGACCGACGGCAAAAATGCCGAATGGACGATGCTGAATACGATCGGCAATTCCCACGCGACTCTGCCGACGGCATTTCGTTCTTCTTCTGATTGGAGGGGGGTGACTATGCCGACTTCGGGGCGCGCCGATCGACGCGCACTGCCGATGCTTGTCTTGGACGAGTTTGCCACAAGATTTGAGAATGTCCTTCAGAAATTGCGGGATGATCATCCGAACGTGAAAGAGACCTTCGATGCCTATGCAGAGGCGCATCCTACGCAAGAGGGTTTCCTCTACGGAAAGAGTACGGATGAAAACGTCAGGAAGGCTTTGGCGAAGATCAACACCTTTTTTTGCAGCTATAAAAAGCAGAAGGAAGAAGTGTGTGATGAATACAAAAAGTTTATGATGTCAAGTCTTTGGGATAAGCGCTCCAATTACAGCGTTGTCGCGGCAGAGTCCTTCTTCCGCAGGTATTTCGGAGAGAAGTTGATCGAGATTATCGCAAAGTACGGCAACGGCTTGCCGGATGCGCTCCCTTGTGAGTACGCTGCTGATTTCTTCGCTTGGAAAGAAGCGGCAAGTGCCTTCGAGCATGACCGCTGGACTCGCTTGCACCTCTCCGATGGTTGGGTGTACGGCAAGAAGAGAGAGAAGGGACGCAAACAGCACCTTTGCCTCATGAGCAACGAGTCTTTGATGAGGAGCGTAAAGTCCGATACCCGTATCTACGATTTCGCCAACGTGCTCTGGGCGATCTGTGATAGCTTCCTCTTTGAAGGGATCGTCATCGTGAAAAAGAAAGAAGAGGATAAAAAGTAAGAGGGAGAAGCCCCCACTTCTTGAGAAAAAAAGAGGTCGTCCGCGGACGACCTCTCTTTTCTTGTAATGCATTACTTCGCGGCGTCTTCTTTCTTCTTCTCGATCTCTTTCGGCATCGGCGGGACGTCGATCGCGAGGTCGGAGAGGGGGAAGGTGCAGCAAGGATGGATATATCCGAATTCCTTATCCGCGAGTCGTCTGCCGTCCACCGAGGCGGGGATGTAGACGTCGCCCGAGAGCAGCTTGGAGTGGCACCAACCGCACCTGCCGCTGCGGCAGTCGGAGGGCGGGTTCAGTCCCGCGGCTTCCATCGCGCGGAGGAGGGAGGTATTCGCGTCGCAGGGGATCGTCGTGGTCACACCTGCGATGGTGACGGTCAGATGGAACTTCTCGTCGATATTGCCCTTGTAGTCGGCGTTCTTCTCGGGATGGAAAAATTCGCCGAAGAGTTCGTGGCGCACGAACTTCCTGCGGATCTTTAATTTCTCGATCTCCTTGTCCGCGAAGTTGTACATAGCCTGCGGACCGCACATAAAGATGGAGTAGTCGCCTTCGGGCGCGTACTTCTTGATAAGGTCGGCGGTGATAAAGCCGCTCTCGCAGCCTTCCTTCTCCTCGTTGGAGAGGACGTTGACGAGCTTGATCTTGTCGCAGTCCTTCGCCATCTTCTCGATGTCGTCGCTAAAGACGGCGTCCGCGTAGGTGCGGCTACCGTAGAGAAGGACGAGAGAGCAGGGCTCGTCGCCCTCGTAGATCGCCTTCGCGAGAGAACGGAAGGGGGTGATGCCGCTGCCACCCGCGATACCGATCACCGTCTTTGCGTCGCGGAGAGGCTCGTAGGAGAAGTCGCCGAGAGGCGCGGATGCGTCAAACTCGGTCCCGACCTTCCAATTGTCGAGAACGTACTGTGATACGATGCCGCCCTCGACCCTCTTGATCGTGAGCATATAGTAGCCGGATAGGGTGTCGGCAGGGGAGGATGCGATGGAGTAGGGACGCTTAAAGACCTTGCCGTTGATATCCACCCCGATCGAGAGATACTGTCCCGCCGAGAACCAGGCGAGGGACTGTGTCCCCTTCTTGATATTCGGTGCGAGATAGAAGCTCTTCATATCCTTGGAGAATTCCTCGATCTCCACGACCTTGAGGTGCTGTACGGTGGGGTGCAGCTGTTTCGCGAGCTTATTGGGGGTGTAATCGTAGAGATCTTTGGTTTCTTTATCGGATCCCTTTCCGATATTGCTGAGTCTGTTGAGGATGACCTTGATGAGCCCGAGACGACTGAGCTTGGAGATATTCGACTTACTCATATTACTTGCCCTCCTTTAAGTCCTTGATGACTTGGCGTGCCGTCTTATCTCCGGTGATGTATCCGGAGGGGAAGCCGAGACCTCTCGTATGGTGCCCGCCGCAGAAGTAGAGATTGGGGATATCGAAATCCTGTTTTTCCATCGCGATACGCCCTACGATATTATCCCAGCTACCTACGTCGTAGCCGTAGATCGCGCCTTCGGGGGTGCCGAGATAGCGCGCGAAAGTGACTGGCGTCGCGACCGCGATCTCTTCGATATGATCTTTGATCGCATTGGGTTTGAATCCCATCGTCTCCTCGTAGTCCTTGATGAACTTTTCGGCGATCTCGTTCTTATACGCTTTGTACTCGCGCGGGGAGAGCGAGGGGAAGTCTCCGGGCATATAGGGGATCGTGAAGAAGAGAGTCGAGGTGCCCTTGGGCGTCGCGTCGGGCAGGGGGACGTTCAGGCAGTTCACGACGTAGTAGCCGAAGTTCGCCCTCTCGTCAAACTGCTTACGCGCATCCTTATAGCGCGCGATAAAGACGCTGTAATCCTCGATGCCGAGCTCCTCACGGGTCGCGTCGAGTCCGAGATAGACGGTCACGAAGGTCATACCGAACTTTCTCGCGTTCGCCATCTTGCGGAATCTCTTGGGGATCGCTTTCTTGTTTGAACGATTGATCACGTTATTCGGGATAACGTTGGAGATGACCTTCTTGGCGTAGTATTCTTCGCCGTTTGCCTTGACGCCGATCGCCTTTCCCTTTTCGTCAAAGATGAACTTCGTGACTTCGCTGTTGTAGCGGATCTCGCCGCCGTGGTTTTCCAGCGCTTTGACGAGGGCGAGGGAGAGCTCGTGCGAACGATTGTAGGGCATCGTGGGCTTGACCTCGCAGTAGGCGGTCAAGAGAGAAATGAAGTGCAGGGCGGAGAGTTCGTCCGTCGGCACGCCGAGATAGCCCCAATAGGTATTGATGATAGCGCGTGCTTTCTCGTCGATGCCGAGCGCTTTCTCCACCTCCTCCGCGCTGTGCGAAGCGGTACGCATAAAGTCGCCGTGCTTGGTCATCATCACGAAGGGGTTGATCTTGGGTCCGTTCTTGCCGGTATTCATATAGAGCTGCGCTTCGCTGATATTATTCACGAGGTCAAAGAGCTTAGCGACCTTCTCGCGATTGCCGGGAGCGGCGGCTTCGAGATCGTCGAGGAAGTTCTCCCTCCCCGCGCGCATGACCACGTCGAAACTGCACTCGGGATCCTTGCAGATCGTACGGTAGAGGGTGGTCTCATGGAAGAGGTCCATCTTCGCGCCGAGGTCGGAGAATATCTTCTTGGAGGATTCCAGCTCGGGACAGGTGTCTTCCGCACACAGCTCGTGTAGGGCGGGCTCGAACTCGAACCTGCCGCGAATAAAGCTGGTCGCGCATCCGCCCGGAAGGTTATGTTTCTCGAAGAGGATCGTCTTATAGCCTGCTTGTGCCGTAGTCGCCGCGGCGACGAGTCCGCCGTTGCCCGCGCCTACGACAATGACGTCGTATTCTTTCATACAGGGTCTCCTTTATAGAATAAGATACTTATAATGTACTGTATAATAGAGAAAAAGTCAATAGGGGAGCGGCTAATTTAGGATTATGGATCAGGGATCGGCAGTGATCGCTTTTCCCCGATTGATCTTGGAGCGAAGGCGCCCCATAACGCACGCATCGCGCGCAACTTACAGAATCGGAATGGATGATCCCTTCCCTCTGAATCGATCGCGGAGAAGGCAGAAAACACGACCGCTATGAAAAAAGGGCAGAAGCGTACTTTCTACGCAGCTGCCCCGCTACCTTGTCGTGACGTATGTGCCGCTCTATCTACTCTTGCTAATTTCTGTTTTTTCTATATGACGAGGGCGATATCCCTTCTTTCTGCTTGAAGATCAATGTGAGGTAATTCCCCGATGAGAAGCCGCAGCACTCTGATATCTCCTCGATGGACTTATTGGATGTCGCGAGCATCTCCTTGACCTTTGTCAAGCGAAGGCGGAGGAGATAGTTCATCGGGGTACAGCCGAGATCCTTCTTGAAATGATAGTTCAAGGTCTGTTTGGTCGCGTAGATCCTCTCGGCGAGGTCGTCGAGGGTCAAGGGCTCGGCATAGTTTGCATTCATATAGTTGATCGCCTTGGTGACGAGGGGGGAGGCTTGTCCTTCGCTCTCGCGAGAATGCGGGAGGCGGTTCTCCGCGAAATGATAGAGCAAAAGGGTAAAGTAGGCGAACTTCGCCTTATCCACCTCCAACGTATGCTCCTCACTCAAGGGGCGATCAAGGGAGAGGGCGAGGACGTCGCGGAGCTTTTTCGTCTGCTCCTCGGTGAGGGGGACAAAGGAGAGGGAGAGGCTGGTCAAGACCTCCTTTTGAAAGTCGTCCAGAATACTCTCGGTCACATAGATATTCACGCGGCGAAAGGCGCCGCCCTCCGTCTTGTGCATCGCAAAGGGCGGGACGACGAGCACCGCAGGCGCGGTGATCGAGTACAAGGCATTCTCGATAAAGAAACTGCGGCTCCCTTCGTAGAGGAAATAGATCTCATAGTGGGGATGCGAGTGCAGTTTGGGCATCGTGAGCTGAGGGAGGGATGATTCTTCGATTCTCAGAAACTTTTCCATAGTACAATCATAATATAGACGTGCGCGCGAGGTGTCAAGAAATTTACTCTCATTTTTTGAAAATATCTATGTAAAAGAGAGTTTTTATTGTTATTTATCATATATATCGTCGCACGAATGCAGTGTATAATAAGTAAAACGAAAACAAACGGAGGGTACTATGAAATATCTCGACAACGGCAAGAAAGCTGTGGATCTCAAGATCGCCTATATCGGCGGCGGCTCCAGAGGTTGGGCGCGTGGTTTGATGAGTGATCTCGCGACCGAGAAGGCGATGAGCGGCACCGTCTATCTCTACGATATCGATTTCGAAGCGGCGAAAGCGAATGAGACGATCGGTAACTCGATCTACGACAGAGAGGACGTCGTGGGCAAGTGGCACTACAAGGCTGTCCCCACCCTCGAAGAGGCCCTCGACAAGGCGGACTTCGTGGTGATCTCGATCCTGCCCGGCACCTTCGACGAGATGGAGAGCGACGTGCATCTCCCCGAGAAGTACGGCATCTACCAGTCTGTGGGCGACACGGTCGGCCCCGGCGGTATCGTCAGAGCTCTGCGTACCCTGCCTATGTATAAGTCCTTCGCGGAGGGGATCAAGAAGTACTGCCCCAATGCCTGGGTCATCAACTATACGAACCCGATGACGCTCTGCACCGCAGCGCTCTACGCCTACTATCCCGAGATCAAGGCGTTCGGCTGCTGCCACGAAGTTTTCGGCACGCAGAAGATCCTCGGTCTCGCCTATCAGGAGAAGTACGGCACCTTCCTCGAGAGAGAGGACGTGAAAGTGAACGTCGTGGGCGTAAATCACTTCACTTGGATCACCGAGGCGCACTACGGCAACGTCGATCTCATGCCCATCTATGATGAGTTCGTCGAGAAGCACTACAAGGACGGCTACATCGTGGACAGCTCCACCCATTGGATGAATAACACCTTCGTCAGCGCAGAGCGCGTGAAGTTCGACCTCTATCGTCGCTACGGCGCGATCGCGGCGGCAGGCGACAGGCACCTCGCTGAGTTCTGCCCGGGATATTGGTATCTCAAGAACCCCGAGACCGTCAAGGAGTGGAAGTTCGGTTTGACCACCGTTGACTGGCGCAGAGAGGACCTCGCGAAGAGGATCGACAAGACCAATAAGCTGCTCTCCGGCGAAGAGCAGTTCGAGCTCCGCGTCACGGGCGAAGAGGGCGTCAAGCAGATGAAAGGCATCCTCGGCATCGAGCCCTTCGTGACCAACGTGAACCTCCCGAATAGGGGTCAGATCACCAATCTCCCCCTCGGCGTCGTCGTGGAGACCAATGCATCCTTCTCTCCCCGCGGCGTGCAGCCCATCTGCGCGGGTGCCATCCCGCAGGGCGTGGACTCTCTGGTGCATAGAGTCGTGTACGGTCAGCAGCTCACCCTCGAGGCGGCGATCACCGGCAAGTACGACCTCGCTCTGAAGGCTTTCCAGAACGATGCGAACGTCTGCATCTCTCCCGCCGAGTCTCGCGAGCTCTTTGACAAGATGCTCGAGAATACCAAGGAGTATCTCCCCTTCTATAATGAATGGGTAAAGAATAAGTAAGCGCATCCGTCATCCGATACGCCGCCCG